>NZ_JALKIF010000006.1:30000-140569 GCF_023227715.1 Methanobacterium alcaliphilum | reverse complement strand
TTTTTTTTCAAAAAATTTTTCGCAAAGTCCCAACCCCCAACAACTTTACAGCCACATAATAATTACAGTTCATACTTTTTTTAACTGGAATAAGCTTTAGAGTATTATTCATAAGTGAATTAAAAAATATTAAAAGAATCCAAAATTATTTATTTCTATAACAACCAAATTAACTCATGCAAATTATAGCAGATGTAGGCGGCATTCCTGGAAAAGACTGCAGAGGATATTGTAAATATTGTTACTTTAGAAAAGTAAAGGAGACTACTGCTTTAGGCTGTAAAAATTGCTCTCCAGGAAAAATAGGATGTGAAACCTGTACTGTAAGTGTATCTGAAACTAAAAATGAATTTATGCCTCCATTTTTTGTATTAGGTAATGTTCAAAACAGTTTAATGATGGGTAACTTTCAGGATAATGACTTAAAAATCAATATTAGTGGTGGAGGGGACGTGAGCTGTTACCCTCACTTACTAGAACTCACATCACAAATAAATCAATTGGGAATTCCCATACACATGGGTTACACTAGTGGAAAAGGAATAGATGATGCCAAAATAGCGTCAGACTTAATTTCACACGGCGTAGAAGAAATAACTTTTACTGTCTTTTCTACAGATGCAATTCTAAGGAAAAAGTGGATGAGTGATCCCACTCCCCAAGAATCATTAAAAGCATTGCAAATTTTTGCAGAAAACATTGAAGTACATGCTGCCTCTGTAATCATACCCGGCGTAAATGATGGGGACAAACTATATGAAACATGCACCCAATTAGAAAATTGGGGGGCAAAAGCATTAATATTAATGCGTTTTGCTAACTATGAAAATCAAGGACTTATACTGGGGAACGAGCCAATAATTAAAGGGATAGAACCGCACACTATATCCGAGTTTGGAGATTTAGTCAAAGAAATTAATAAAGAATTTGATTTAAGAATAACAGGTACACCTCTTTATGATCCTGAAAATAATGCTCCTTTTGCACTTTCACTAAATAAGAATAAAGAATATTTAACCATACTCCCCCAAATTACTTCAGAGGCTACAATTTTAACCAGTAAAATAGCAGCACCTTTTATAAAAAAAATAATTAAAAATTTAGATGCTGAGGATTTGGTAAATGTATATGCTGTTGAAAAAGACATAGGTTGTCTCATAACTTATAAAGATCTAGAAAAAGCAGATCTTTCCCAATTAAAAGAAACCGTTTTAATACCAGGTCGTGCTTTTGTTCATGACAAACAAGCCACAGAACTATTAACTAGTGATGGAGTGGATCGTATAGTCGCTAGGGGACCGAATAAATTATCTGTTGATGGTGAAATGAGTAACACACTAACAGAATATGATGTGATAGAAAAAGAAATGGAAGCATTCTATGAATTAATTGAGGCTATTAACTTTTTTGGAGTCAGGAAAACCAGTGAGTAACAAACGTACGATAGATTCAACTTCAAACCTTTGACCTAAAAGTGATAAAATGAACAAAAAAGCTTTTAAAATAACTGTTTTAACTCCTGAATTTTATAATTATGGATCTATGGTCATTGCCGGCATTTTAAAGGATTTAGGATATGATGTTAATCTCCAAAAAGGCTTTGAATCACCATTAAATGCAGATATTGTTTTTTTAAGTTTACATTCAACTATTCACCTCATCAAATACCAAGCAAAAATTAATCAGATAAATGCTTTTAAAATAGTAGGGGGTCCAGTAAGTAATGACCCGAAACTTGTTTTTAAATGTTTAAATGTAGATTTAGTATTTATTGGGGAAGCTGAGCGTAACTTGCAGACACTGATGAAATTAATTGAAAAAAATGGCCTAAATAATTTTTTTGATAGTAAAAATACGCACAATACTCCTTTTTTAGCATTTAGGAATACGGATTTAACTGAAAATTTCTTTATTAAAAACAAAGATAAATCACCAACTACCCTAATTCGACCACTCCCCTTAATTCCAAAAAATATAAAACATGAAAATATTAGAGGTGCTAATGTTTATATTGAAACACACCGAGGGTGTCCAGGGAACTGTGGATTCTGCCAGGTCCCCTATTTCTTCGGTAGAGATGTAATCAGCAGACCCTTAGATGACATTATCACAGAAGTGAATGCATTCCTCCAACAAGGCGCAAAAAGAATTGCCATAAGCGGAGGTACCGGTTCACTTTATGGTAGTAAAAAATTTAAAAACATTGATGAAAATTCATTTATAACCCTTTTAAAAGAATTAAGCAAACTAACAGGACCTAAAAATCTTACTGTTCCAGACATACGCATCGATATGATAAGTCCCGATATATTAGATGCTATAAACCAATATACCAATGGATGGGTGTATTATGGTATTGAATCGGGCAGTGAAAAGATATTGAATAAAATGAAAAAAAGCATATCTCTAGAAGACGTACGAAGTGCTGTGGATGATGCGCACAATCATGGAGTAAAAGTCGCAGGTTCATTTATTGTGGGTTATCCTGGGGAAGAAGAAGATGATTATGAAGCAACTCTTGATTTAGCAGATGAATTAATCTTAGACGATTATTTTATAAGTATTGCTGAACCCATACCTGGAACTCCATTAGGAAATGAAATACAGGATATTCCTTTTGAACAGAACCCCGTATTTATGAAAAATAACAATGCAATTAAACCATTACAGACTACTGCAGAATTCCGGGCACTTAATTTTATGATGGAATCTTTCATTTTTAGAACCATACCTGTTGCAATGAGTGATGACCTCTTTAAGTCCCTATTAAAAGAAGTTCAATCACAATCACAACATATTCAAGCAGTTACATATTTACTTAAAAATAGAAAATGTGATTAATTTCCAATTTTAAATCCAATATCTAAAATTAATTTTCAAATGAGTTAAATGCATTAAGGATTATTTCTTCCAAATTATCACCATTTACATTTGAGGTACCTAACAAATAATCAGATAAAACATATTTAGGGCCTTCAGAAAGATGTTCTATCACCAACACATCAACATTTTCCTCTTTTAAAAGTTCAGCAGCTTTAATTCCTTTTTTTGTTTCAGAACTTATTGCTGGATTTTTTTTTATCATGAAACTTTCAATTGTACCTCCTTTGACTTTGGCAATTATAAAAAACTTAGCTTTACCAAAATGAGGAGTTATTTTTGAAGAAAGTCCTTGGTCATCTATTAAGGGTACAGCAATCATTTGATAATTCTTTTGAACGGGTTCACTTTGGATTATTATATGATCTAATTCATGTATTTGATTTTTTATGTTTTTTTCCACTTGAATAGTTATATCACGGGCTTTTTTTACTGATTCTCCTCTTTTAAGTTCTAAATGGATTTCTACAAAAATATATGGTCCTGATCTTCTTATTTTAATATCATGTAACCCTACAACACCCTCAATACTTAAAGCAGTTTTTTTAATTAGTTCCACTTTTTCTGGATCAATAGCCGCATCTAACAAAACCAAAATATCATTTTTACCTAATTTTGCGCCAATATATATAATTAAAAAGGATACCATCAGTCCAGAAATACCTTGTATACTAACATATCCAATATATGAAGCAAAAATTCCTAAAAATACTATTAAAGATGAAAACACATCCACCATAGAATGTTTTCCATCATTGAGGAGTGCTTGAGATCCTATTTCTTTACCAATCTTTTCTTTATATTTTGCCAGATAATAAGAAACTACAACTGATAAAATAGCTGTTAAAAGACTGACTATGGGAAATTCTATAGTTGATGGATTTAAAAAATCATTAAATGATTCAAAAGCAATTTCAAAACCAGTAATGACTATCAGGACAGATATTATTAAAGAAACCAAAGTTTCCACTTTATAATAACCATAAGGGAATTTTTGATCTGGTTTTTTCTGGGAAATTTTTAACCCCACATAAACCGCCAGTGATGAAAAAATATCAGAGAATGAATGAATAGAATCTGCTACTAAAGCAACACTCCCAGCCAATATCCCTACAATTCCTTTAATCACTGCCAAAATCAGATTAGTATAAGCAGAGTACTTTGCTGCTTTTTCACCTTTTTTTAATGAATTAACAGAATTATTATCCATAACTCTCACATTGCATATAATTTATTTCTTAAGAAAGATTCAATTTTGGTTTTTTAAATCTAAAATATCCGTTGAATCATCAAGTTTATCTATAATATTTGAGAATATCTTTTTAAATTCGTCTTCATAGATTACTGCTGGTTTTAAATTCACCAATGCATCCACAAACCGTTTATCATACTGGATTTTTCCCAGTAAAGGAATATCATTTGATCTAGCAAATTTTTCTATTTTTCTAGTGAAATCTTCATTTATGTCCCATCGATTAATTACCAAGCCATGATCAATATTAAAATATTTAACAACCCCTAAAGCTCTTTTAAGATCTGAAAATGCTACAGGCGTAGGTTCGGTAACTATTAAAACAAAATCAGTACCTTTAACTGAAGCAATTACAGGACAACCTAACCCCGCTGCAGCATCTATAATTAAAAGATCTGATGGGGTGGTTTCTGAAAGTTTTTGGGCCTTATCTTTTACAGAATCCACTACTTTTCCTGATCCAGATTCCCCAATATTTAATTGACCAGTTACAATGGGAAATCCATAAGGAGTTAGAGCAGAACCTATCTTTCCATTTTCAATTTCTTTTAACTCAATTACATTATCTGGACAGACCACAATACAAGCCCCACACCCAGTACATAATAACTCATTGAATTTTGGTAGAGATTTTTTACTATCCCATTTAACTGCAGAAAAATTGCAAGCCTTTACACATTTTTTTCTTCCTTTACATGTTTCTTTAACCATATGTGCCTTTTCACTTGTTTTAATATAGCTCCAGTCATTAAATTGTTGATCTTCCAATCCCAAAACCATAGCTAAATTAGGTGCATCGACATCACAGTCTGCTACCATGATTTTACGATTTTTACTAAGCATTGCTGATAATGAAGCAGTTAATGTGCTTTTTCCAACACCACCCTTACCCGATAAGATTACTATGGTTTTTAAGTTACCCATTAAAAGACCTCACAAAATTGGCTACATTCATAATTTTTTGATTTGAGATAGGCATGCCTGCAAAATATTTTTTTAAAAATGATTTGTCATAGGGTATTTTTTCTATAATATCTATATCATGATTATCACTGATTTTTTGAATTAAATCTTGATTGCCAATATCCGATCGATTTATAATAATTTTTGTTTGAGATATTAATTTTCCATCAGGACAATTGTCCAAATCTTCGCATTCTTGTTCATTAATCTTTTTTAGGAGCTTTATTATTAATTCCAGATCATGAGCACCTAATGGAGTGGGTTCTGAAACTGCAATAGCCATGTCAATACCCATTAACCCAGAAATAACATTACAATGAGTTCCCGCAGGAGTATCAATAATCAAAAAATCATACTGATCTGATTGTTCACAATATTTACGTGTGGCATTAACCACTGCTGCTGTGGCTTCACAACCAACTTCCACTTCCCCAGATATCAAAAGGAAATTTTCTTGAATATTTCGGGCTAATTCTTTTTTAAAAGATTCAGAAGAATTTTTATTGAAAAAATCAGATTTGAAAAAATTATCTGCGTCAAATTCAATGCTACCCTGACTGATACTTCCCACTATTTGCTTGTCCTTTTTTATTGTATTTTCAGGACAAATAAAGAGGCATGCACCACATCCGTTACATTGTTGAGAAATTAAAATAGGATATTTTCCTTTAACAAAGAAAATAGCATTTTCTTTACATAATTGTGAACATTTACCGCACTTTTTACAATATCTGAGATCAAATAAAGGAAGTAATGTTTCAACATCTTTAACTTTATTACGTTTAATGGAAAGGATTATGTGATCATCAGGACATTCTACATCCACATCAACCAATACAACTTTGAATTTTTTTGCCAATTCAATTGAAAGGGATGTGGCTATAGTTGATTTGCCCGTGCCTCCTTTACCACCAGTAATAGCTATCTTCATTATAAAACTCCTTATATCGCTTTAATTTATTAAAACGAAAATTAACTTCTTCCCCTACCTCTACCCGCATGTCCTCCAGCTATGGCTGTGACGGGCAATTCTTCTAATTTATCATCCATTAAAAAGTTGATATTTTCCTGAACACTCCCCTCTTTAATTTGATAAATTTTTGTACCGACCTGTTTAAGTAAATCATATGCATTAGGTCCAACAGATCCTGAAATTAAAACTTTTATGTTTTTATTAGCCACCGTTTGCGCTGCTTTGATACCTGCACCGCCGGATTCGGCTACTGCAGAATTTATTAATGATTCTACATTTGTAATCTTACCATTTTCAATATCTGCAATTATAAAATAGGCACATCTTCCAAATATTGGACTTGCAGGAGAATCTATACTCTCTCCTCTGGATGCTACTGCAATTTTCATTTATATCATCCCCTTTTATTTTTTAAATTCTCTTCTACTTTTGTTACCATATCCAGTATTCTTTTTGAAATTTCAGACCCAGGGTCTTTGTCAATTATAGAAAGACCCTCTTCTGATGCTTGGTAAGTATTTATATCTAATGGCAAGAATCCTAAAAATGGTATATCAAATTTCTTTGAAATTTCTTCCCCTCCGCCTCGACCAAATATAAATATCTCCTCATTACAGTGAGGACATATAAATCCAGACATATTTTCTATAACTCCAAAAATCCGTATATTCAATTTTTTAGCCATGTTTATGCATTTTTCAACATCTTCCAGAGATACTGATTGAGGAGTGGTTACAATAACCATTCCATCAAGGGAGGGAATAGATTGAAGAATAGTTAATGGTTCATCACCAGTTCCCGGTGGATTATCAATTAATAAAACATCCAAATTTTCCCAGTTGACATCTGAGAGAAACTGACGTATGGCCCCTGTTTTTTTAGGACCTCTCCAAATTATAGGTGAATTTTCGTGAGGTAGTAAAAATTCCGTTGACATAACTTTTATCCCATTAGCAGTTTCGACAGGCACCATCCCATTTTCATCTACCATTAATTCAGTTTTATGAATTCCCAACATTTTAGGAACATTAGGACCGTGCAAATCAGCGTCTAGAATTCCTGTTTTGTATCCTTTCTTAACAAATGATTCAGCCAGGTTGACAGTTACTGTAGATTTACCTACACCCCCTTTACCACTCATTACAGCTATTTTATACGTTACTAAACTCATTGATCTAGCTATTTTAATGTCTTGTTCCATAACAGCCAATTTTTGATTATTTACAGAATTTTCTTGCTTCATATTATCCTTAATTGATTTATGACGTTTTATTAACATAATTCCAAACTAAATCTTTTGGAGGGCTTGAATCTTGTTTTTAATGACATTCCTGTTTTTCAGTGCAGGAATCGCTGCCCGCTAAAGATAAATTACCATTTTTCCATTGTTCAAATATTTCCTGAACATTACCGTTTGCTCCTGAAAATACTTGAATATTGTGTTGTTGGAGCATATTAACGGCTTTTAAACCTAAATTTCCGCAAATTAAAATATCTGCGTCAGAATTTAATATTATCTCTGCGGGTGTGAGTGAACCACCCCCATGTTTTCCTCTACTTTCAATGAATTGAATATCTTTTATTTGTCCATTTTCTTCATTTAATAAAGCAAAATAGGGAGTTTTCCCAAAATGTAGTGAAATATTTGAAGTTAATCCATTTTTTTCCATAGTAGGTATACAAATTTGCGTAAAAATCACCTTGAATTTTTTCAGTTTGTGCTGCCATCACGAAATAACATATTTAGTCAGCACCACATAGAATTCCACCACATTGAGGGCATTTTTCATTCCTACAAGGAATTCCAGGAGTTTTAGGAACTTCATAACCACATTGAGTACATTTACATACTCTAGGAGCACCTGCACCCCTCACTCTTCCACCATAACCTCTTCTTCTTCCAGATCCAGGCACAGTTATATTTTCTGTTCCTTCTTCCTCTGAAACTAAAATTATGTTCAAAGAATCACAATCAGGGCATTTTTCATATTCCTTGTTAGGACTAAACCATTCAAATCCACAATCATTACATTTATATCTTTTTTTATCTGTGATGTAATCTCCTCCTTTTATAGTAATTATCTTACCTTCTACCAAAGCCTTTGAAACTTTAAATCGCGCTGAAATGATTATTCTATGAAATGTAGGTTGGGAAATACCCATTATTTCAGCAGCTTTTTTTTGTTTGATGTTTTGATAATCATTGAGTCTTAATGCTTCAAATTCATCTAAAGTAATTTTTATTAATTCAAAATCATTATTAGAATCTGAGTGTGGTTTGAAGCATTTGATCTCAGGTTCTCTGAAAATTCTTCGAAAATTTCTCGGCCTTGCCATGTTTTGAATATATATTCATAACTATATAAAATATTTTTGGTTCACCTAAAAAATGAGAATTAAAATGGAATTTAAACAATTTAAAATTAAAATATAAATCTTATAATGATTATTTTATTAAAAAAACTTTCAAATGATGTATATTTAAAAATTAAAAGAAATCTGAGTTAAATAGATTTTATCTTTATGACATAATTATTTAAAAAATTTGATATTCTGGGTTTGTAAAGTTTATGGTGTTGTTATTTTTTTCTGTGTTTTTGTGTCCATTTTTTCATTTTGTAGTGTAGATAGGTGAGTATTCATTTTATTGTTTTGTATTTCTTTTTTTATTTATTCTGGTTCTGTTTGTCTGTAGTAATTTTCAACAGTATTGGATGTTCGTGGTATTTTAGTGTTTTACATGAAGTTAGTGAGTCTTTATAATCTAGACAATTTTTTGTTTAGTGAATCGCTGCAAAACAAGAGCTATTCTAGTAAAATTATTTAATAATTTATTTAATCTATGATTACTGGTTTTTAAGTTTTATGGAATCAATACAACAATTGCTAGTAGGTGTAATTTCACTAATCATGTTAATATACCTAATATCACTTAATACTTATATTTAATGGCTTTAATTTTGAATTATGACTCATAGAATAGAAAAAAATAAAATTTTCGAAAATTTTTGCGAAAAATCCCCCCCCCCTAAACTTTACAACCCCGATATTCTTAAATTAAGACTCATCTCTAACTAAATTAATTATAGTAATCTCATTGTGAGATCCCAATCTCATAGGCGGCCCCCATGTTCCAGTTCCAGAGGAAACATAAATATAATCATCATCTTTTTTATACAAGCCCCCAAGATAAGGGAACATGATTTTAACAAGTAGATTAAAAGGATAAAATTGTCCATTATGAGTATGGCCAGATAATTGTAGATTAATACCCTCTTCTCGGGCTTTGTCCCATTCAGATGGCAAATGATGCATCAAAATACTAGGTTTTTTCTTATCAAAGTTTATTTGCTTTAAGAGTGGACCTAACATGTTTCTTTGCATACAGTAACATATTCCCACCAGTTGAACACCCCTAAATTCTACAAAATCATTATCCAGAATATGTACCCCTGCAGATTGTAAAGCATTTGAAACATTTTCTAAACCAGCATAAGTATCATGGTTGCCTGAAACAAAAAAAATTGGCATTTCCAATTCTTTTAGTGGTAGAAAAGTATGTTCAGTTATAGGAGCGCTCCCATCAGCCATGTCCCCTGTGATTAAAACAGCATCAGGATTAATATCCTTTATTCTGCCAACAATCCGTTTAATAAATCCTGAATTCCTAATAGAACCTATATGTACATCCGATAATTGAACTAATTTTAAATGAGTCTTTAAATTTGCAAGTGGTATTTGAACTGATTTTTCGTGGATATGATAAGCATTAAACACCGAGTAAACGCTTAAAATAGAAACTGCAACCAAAACCATAATTCCTGCTTCTTTTAGAGGGATATTAATAAACAGCCTCATCACAAATACAATAATTAACGCCCATAAAATGTAAAGTGATATGCCCATCCAGGTTGTGGATAAAAGATATAGTGCTTGGGTAAATACATTGGACGATCTCTGCTCAATCACCATGGACACCGGAAAGGAAAATGACGCTACCCCTACTGTTAAATAAAGAATATTGCTGTTTATTCCTCCCCATAAATTGGTTAAGTTGTATAATACAAAATAATTTAAAATTAAATAACCAATAGAGAAAAAAGAGACAAAAAAAGAAAGCTGTATTATCCTCATCTTTTCCATATAATTGAACTTCCTTGTATTATAAAAGTTTAAATCAAATTAGTATAGGTGCTTCTTAATGGGCCTATGTTAAATAATTGAGCTTTCTGGTAAAAGTTTCACCAAGATATAATCGTACATTTTAGACTTGCTTATTTCTGAAATATCCCCTAAAGTATATTTATATATTTTTACCTGGCTAATTTTATCCTTATATTGATCATAATTTAATTTAACCCTTAATCCATCTAATTGACTGGTTACGGGGGTAGGAGAATACACTTCTTCAAGGGCAGGGACTTGGTTTTCTATTTCAGTTTTTACCATAATAGATGGAACAATAGGAGGATCCTGAGACATATCTCGTCTTCGCTCATCAAGGACTTGTTCTACTGTTTTAACTAATCTTCGAAGAGCCCTTATATCATCTCCCCTTTTCAATCGACGAGGTATCCTACCTAGACCCCCCACATAGGCATCTGCTCCAGGTAAATCTTTAACATCCATATCTGGTGCTCCAGTGACTATAACCGGTACATCCAAGTCCTGAAAGAGATGTACTTTATCTTTAATACACTGCTGGAAACTGCCTAAAGCAAATACCACCACATCATGTTCTTCCAGTAGTCTTTTTTCATCTTCAGATATGCGTGAAATTCCTTTGCCCGCCCCACGTGCCAATCCAATCATATTATCCTTGGCACCGAATCGGCGAAGGTATTCCGATATATCGCAAGCAGAATGAGGTAAATGGTGACGGGCTAATGTTGGTGAAACAATTGCTATTTCAGTTCCAGCCATAGGAGCTACTTTAATTGTGCCTTTAAGTTCTTTAGCTTTTTCTTTAACCTTATCCACATCTTCAATAGGAACTGCTAAAGTTAAAACAAGATCCATTTGCAGCATATTTTCCTGGAGTAAAAAGCCCCCCAGATCCTCTATCAGTTCGGTTATTTCTTCATGCTTGTGAACTCCACCAGCATAAGTTAAGGTCTCATACATAATCCTTTCTCCAACAAATTATACCTAATTATAGCTCTTTCAAGAGGATTTAAAGGAACATCCCCATGCGAAGGTATTTTTATGGACTTTACACCATTTAATAGATTATCCCCCACATTATTTTCCAGATAATCTGGATATACTATAAAGTCTGGTTTTTTATTTACAATAGTATATCCCATGTCATTTAAGATATCTTTAAGAAAATTTGAATAAACTTTGACTTTTATTTTTCGATTTTCATTTCGGAGTTGTTCTTTTTCAGGAGAATCAAACCACCTATAACCAATATCAGATTGAATAATTTCATTAAAAGATTTAATCTGAGTTTCAGATGCCTTGAATTCTGTATTTGATTCGGAATATCGTTTTACATTTTCAAAAACAGTTATAATACTTTTTTGTATCTGGGAGAATGTGTTGAGTTTCAGTTTTACTGATTTCATTTTAGTGTCAGTTTCAGATAGAACAAATGCTAAATCTGCATTTTCTTCATCAGGATATTTATTAACAATGTAATCTGTTATTCCGGCCATCTTTAGAATTTCTTCGCACATAGGCGTGGTGACAATTTTCATAGGTTAACCTGATGTAATTAATTAATATATATAATCGCTTAAAATTTATTATTGAACTTATAAAATAACTTATGCAATTTCCCGATTTAATTGACGATAAAATACATATACTTCTAGAAGGTGTTTTCCATGAAAGTTAGCCTGAGTTTAGAAAAATCATATTCCAATGACGTTTCCATAATGGTGGATGTTTTAAGAGCCAGCACCACCATCACCATAGCCCTTAATCATTTTGAGCAGGTGATTCCTGTATTAAATAAAGATGACGCAGTTCAAATAGCTAAAGATAATGAGGCCGTGATTGCAGGTGAACGAAGAGGTACTACTTTAGAAGGATTTGATGCTGGAAATTCCCCTATTGAAATCCAAAACTTTCAGGGAAAAACACTGGTGCTTACCACCAGTAATGGGACAAGGATAATGGACAATATGAACTCAAAAATACTGGTTGGGTGTTTCACCAATGCCCAGGCAGTAGCTCAAGCTGCTGGAAAACTTGCAATGAATCATATTGAAATAGTCATGGCTGGTGTTGAGGGCAGATTTGCTATAGAAGACTTTTTAGGTGCTGGAAAAATAATATCCTATTTAAAAGATGAAGATCTGGATGAATATGCGCAAGCGGCATTAATGGCCTGTGAAAATAATTCAAAGATAAAAAATACGGTTTTAAATTCTCGTTCAGGGCGAAGATTAATGGAAATTGGGTTTAAAGATGATGTGGATTTCTGTTTAAAAACAAATATTTCTAAAAATGTTCCTTTTTTTGATAAAAAAAGATTGATAAACTATAATTATAAAAAACACGCATTATTTTAAATAAGTTGAATTGTGGTTTTTAATATTATTTTATAAATATTTTCTATTACAAAAAGCATATCTTTATTAATTAATAACAGATTATAGCTTGTTATTCTATATTAATTCTGTTTCAATTACACCATACAGAATATTTATTCAAAAACATTAGTAAGTGAAATTTAATGAAAAAAGAATGCCTTAAAATTATCGGTACGGCCCATGTTTCTCAAAAGAGCGTGGAAGAAGTTAAAAATACAATAATTGAGGATAAACCAGAAGTAGTTGCTGTAGAATTAGATGCTGGAAGGTATCAAAGGCTCATGAGAGAGAAGTTAGGGATAGATGAAAAAGATAACTTTTCAATCAAAGACGTTATTAAAGGCAATAATATCGGATTATTTTTGATAAGTGGTTTTTTAACATATATGCAGCGTAAAATAGGGGATGATTTAGGAGTCAAACCCGGGTCCGAAATGTTAGCCGCAGTCGAAGCCGCCGAAGAAGTTAATGCTCGAATTGCTTTAATTGATCGAGATATTAATTTAACTCTTCAAAGAGCCATTAAAGCCATGAGTTTGTGGGAAAAAATAAAGTTTGTTTCCGGGATTATTACTTCATTTTTCAGTACTGAAGAAGAATTAAAAGACGTGGAAAGTCTGAAAGAAGGAGATACATTACAAGAAGTAATGGAATACTTTCAAGAAATGTCTCCTGCTGCTTATGAAGTTTTAGTAAAAGAAAGAGATGCTTTCATGACCCATCGACTTTTAGATATTGAGGAAGACCACATAATTGCTGTTGTTGGGGCAGGTCACCAGCAGGGAATGAATCATTATCTGGAGCACCCCGAAGAAATTCCACCTCTACACGAGTTACTAAACCTTGAAAAATCCAGAGTGAGTCTGGGAAAAGTATTGATGCTTTTAATTCCCGCACTATTCATTGGAATTTTTTTTTTAGCATTTCTTAATGGGATCAGTATACAGGGAGGGTTACTAGAATACATTCTGTTGACAGGAGGATTAGCATTCATAGGATCCTTATTATTTGGTTCTAAAATCCCTTCAGCAATAGTAGCTTTTTTAGTGGCCCCCATAACTGCCATACATCCACTTTTAGCAGCAGGATGGTTTGCAGGGCTGGTTGAAGCTAAATTAAGACACGTGGGTTACAAAGACTTATCTGATTTTACTAAGTGTGAAAGTTTCAGAGATTTATGGGGTAATAACTTGTTTAGAGTATTGATGGTGGTGCTGGGAGCCAATATCGGCTGCAGTATAGGAACATTTATCACCATACCTCAAGTAATCCTCCCGCTCTTTGGAAAATTAATGGGCTGGAATTAGATAAAAACGATATTCCAGTATTTAGAAGATAACTAACAAAATAATAAAAGAGGATTAAAATGTATCTAATTTTCCGGTGCGACTGTGGTAGGGCTATGTATGCCAAAGAAGGAGTGGAAACGAGAAAATGCGTCTGTGGTAAGAGCATAAAGGTTAAAAGTCGCAGGATATTTAAAGAAGCCTCCAATTTTCAAGAAGCATCGGATATGGTCCGTGAACTACAGGAAGAAAAATACGGAGGATCTGGATTCACAACTGCAGATAAGATTCCTAAAAAAAGATAGATTATAGTAAATATATTATGCTAAATCCAATGAAAAATAATTTTAATAAATATTATTCTTAATAATCTCTTTCATCTCACAGGCCTTGCATATTTGAGACGAACACGGTTCTCCACATTTTTCACATTCATTTAATTTAACAGCTGATTTTTCAATATCCAGTGATTTAATAAACGAATCCATTATTGCTTTTTTTGTACCTGGTCTTTTTGATTCAGCCCTATTTAGAAAATCTTTAGTCTTAGCTCTGAGAGATAACTTGGAATAAGGACACTCATCAAGATGAACATCTATATCATTCATAACCGCCCAGATACCCACTTCTTTTTCCGGGGTATTCCATAGCGGCTTAATTCGAGGTATGAGTTTAGGGTGAATAGTTTCCAGTCTAGGGCCGAATTTAGAAAATTTAATCACATCAGCGCGGGCAAAACTCATTAAAAAAGACTGTATTTCATCATCTAAATTGTGGCCCGTGGCTATTTTGGATGCTCCAATTTCATAAGCAGTTTTATTTAGAATATGCCTTCTAAAAACACCACAGGGAATACAGGCACTTTTAAAGAGAGAATATGTATCATCTAACGTGAACCCCATTTCACTTTCAAAAGACTTAGATATTAATTCCACCCCTAATATCTTTGCATTTTTCTCTGCAGCATCCATTCCATGGCCACGATATCCTTTAATCCCTTCATCGACCGCAATAGCCAGCATGTCAAAATCCATTTTTTCCTGGAATTTTTTAAGCAAATGTAAAGTCAAAACACTGTCTTTTCCACCAGATAATGCCACTGCTATTAAATCATCTTCTTGGATTAATTTATAGTCATTTATAATTTTTTCAACCCTTTGTTGAATTTTTGAGTTGAATTCACATTTCTGGAGGGTTTTCATAAAAATTATATAATTTGCAGTACATATAAAAATATTATGATAACTGCAGAACTGACCATAATCCCCATTGGAACTGACAGTACCAGTTTAAGTGAATATGTTGCGGCAGCAGTTTCTGCCCTGGATAAAATAGGCATCCAATACCAATTATCTGGAATGGGGACCCAAATAGAAGCTAACAATCCACCAGAGCTATTTGCAGCCATTCAAGTCGCCCATGAGGCGGTTTTTGCTAAAGGTGCAGATAGAGTCTCTACCAGCATCAAGATAGATGACAGAAGAGATGCAGATAGGACACTGCAGGATAAAGTTTCTTCGGTGAAAAACAAGATTTAAGTAATGTGCGATATTGAATTATTTAATTAGAATATTGTACTTGAAAAAAGGATTTACCTATTTTTAATTTTAAAAATTAACTATTATCGTTTTATTTTATAAAACATAGATTAATATAAACTATTAATCTAATTCCCAGCATAAAAATAGCATTGATATTTTAAATAAATAAAAATAGTTAATTCATTGTTGAATGAATTATAAAAAGTTCCGGCTAGCATCTTCCAGAGTTTGAACTATCTTCTCCAAGTCATCAACATTTAATCTGGGATGTACAGGTAGGGAAATTACTTCATTAGCTGCTTTTTCAGATTCCACACATTCATCACTGTATCCCAGTGATTGATATAGTTCCTGTTTGTAGATGGGGATAGGATAATGTATACCGGTTCCCACACCATTTTCATTTAAAAATGCGATCCACTGGTCACGCGAACCATTCTCCACACGGATAGTGTATTGGTGGAAAACGTGCTGGACATCCGGACTTACATAAGGCGGTTTTATTCCTTCAATTTCCTTTATGTGTTCAGTCAAGTATTCTGCATTCTCAATCCGTTTTTTATTGAATTTATCCAATTTTTTTAGCTGGGCTATACCAATAGCCGCAGCAATATCAGTCATTCTAAAATTATACCCCAAAACAACATGTTTGTATCTTTCTTTTTCTCCGTGGGCCCGTATTATCCGGCAGTTGTCAGCGAATTCTTTATTATTAGTAGTTATAATTCCACCCTCACTGGTGGTCATATTTTTTGTTGGATAAAAACTAAAACAGGCCATATCTCCCAGAGATCCGGCTTTTTTATCCTTATACATTGCCCCATGCGCTTGAGCAGCATCTTCAATTACAGTAAGATCATGTTTTCTTGCGATTTCCATAATAGACCCCATATCTGCCGCTTGGCCATAAAGATGAACAGGCATTATAGCCCTGGTTTTAGGAGTAATAGCGGCTTCAATTAGAGAAGGATCTAAATTGTAAGTATCAGGATCAATATCCACAAAAACAGGTTTGGCATTAACATAAAGAGCTGCATTTCCAGTGGCTGCGAAGCTAAATGGAGTGGTAATAACCTCGTCCCCTTCACCTACCCCTGCAGCTAAAAGTGCAATATGTAAAGCTGTTGTTCCAGAACTGGTGGCCACAGCATATTTTGTTCCCACATATTCTGCAAATTTTTCTTCAAATTCAGCAACTTTTGGTCCCTGGGCAATAAATCCTGATTTTAAGACTTCTACAACTTCCTGGATCTCTTCGTCTTCGATGATTGGATTAGCAATAGGTATCATTTCTACACCTGGTTTAAAAATTATTTACATATAAATAAGCAATAATGTGAAACTTTTTCGATAAAATACTTAGTTGATTATAGTATATTAATTTAATATTGGGTTATTTTAACCATATATCCATATTGATTTAAATTGTTTTTAAAGTATTTTTAAGCGGCGAATATAAAAAAATAGAGTTATTTGGGAAAAATATGCTGTTTAAACCATTAAATAACTTTTTTATATTTCAAGAGTGCATTCATCTGAGAAAATGATTTTGTCACACTACCTTTTTTTACAGTTCCGTGCCACGATAGAGCCTCAGCTGTGACTGATGGAACACCATTGAGATTGCAAACATCTTCTAAAGCACCTTTGAAATAAAATCCTGCCTTCTTATATCCTTTAAGTGCAGATTTAGATTTTTTACTCATATACTTAGCCATTTTATAGCTTTGATATTCTGGATATTTGGTATAAAGAATTGCACTCTTACCCGGGTAACCTATTGGGCGAGTGCAGTGGAAGTCCCCCATAGCATCGATCTTTAATTTTTTAGCTAGTTTCACTATCTTGTTAGTAGGAGTCCCAGAATACTGGGCAATGGCATTGGGACTTCTTCCTTTCCAGTACCTTTTTGTTTTAGCTGTATTTGATGGAATAGCAAAGGGAATGATATAAACCGTTCCACGAATTTTTTTCCCCTGCAGATAATTAATCAGTTTAACGGCAGCAATCTGAGATGGAAGTTCATTTCCATGAACTCCTGCCACAATTAAAACTCTTGGACCTTTACCATTTCCAAAAGTTACCATAGGAGTTCCTTTTTTAGCAGCTTCCACAACTTGGTTAGTTATATTTGTTTTTGGAATATATTTTTTGATTAATTTATTTTTTGTAACATCCCCACCAGTATTTGAATTAATTATATCAATTTTAACTGCGTGGGACATTTCAATCATATTAAAACTAATGAAAAGACCTAAAAAGAAAATTGCGATTATTTTAATTTTTTGATTCATTTTAACCCCTTACCAACTCTGTAGGTAATTTTTTTCAGGAACATTATATATCTTTCAGTTTTATGATTTTTCCATGCAAAAATAAGAAATGAATAACTGATCAATAAAAAACTCTTCTTAAATCATCTTTACGGTGTCTAAATAATACAAAAATTACCACCGCAGATAGAATGATTAAAGAAAAAGGAGAAGTATATGGGTCCATTGGACTCACAATCAGAGAAGGTAAACTACCCAGACCAGATTCAGGGGCACTATGAATTACACTAACGTAAAGGTTGTTTATGATATGGATACCCACTGCCAGTTCTATTCCATTATCTGCTAAGGTAATAATTCCTAACATAATCCCTATAATAAATGCACCGCCTGTTATGGACGCACTCATAGTTAAATTAGATCCATTAAACCAGTGCAATACTGCAAAACAAATAGCACTTACAATAACCACCGAGAAAGGTTTTTTAAATAATAAACCTATGCCCTGCATAATATAACCCCTGAAAACTAATTCTTCAAGAGACGCTTGGATGGGGAATGCTATAAGAGCAATAATTGCCAATAAAACAAAATTTTGAGGATTGAAATTTATTATAAAATCGCCAGGAGCAATCAAATAAGATATCAGATCTGCGATTACCATTAAAAAAAACCAGAGCCCAGCTCCCTTTATTATTTTATTCCATCGAACCTTTTTGTAGATATTTATAATAGAAATAAATTCTCTTTTATGTAAAACTCTCAATGCAAGATAAAGGAAAAAAAATGCCAGCGCATAAGCAATGGCCACAAGAACCAAAAAAAGCAGCGGTGAATTCATTAATGCATCTGTACTAGATAATTGATATAATAATATCGAAACATCCATATTTTGGCTGAAAAACATTATAACCAATGCTAGTAAAAATCCGATTATGGCTCCAGCAACTACTGGAGCCACCGCAAGTGTTAAAATAATAGTTATTAAATATCTCCACCAGCTATTTTTACCATGATGTGCACTATCTAAAAATGGTATGTTAGACATAATTAACTCCCCATGATACTAATATCCATAAAATACTATTGATAGAAGTATAGTAATTATTTGATATTATTAATATAATTTTTTATAATAAGTGGTGTAAATGAATATAAAACTAATTAAGGAAGGTTTGACCCAGATTAAAGTTCCTGAATTTGAAAAGGTTTCTGCTAAAGCCCCTGTATTTTATAATCCTGCTATGGAACTAAATAGAGATCTGTCTATTCTAGCCCTGCAAGAATTCCAGGATGTAATTGGAGAGGACATAAATATCTGTGATGCTTTTGGAGGCAGTGGGATCAGAGGCATTAGATACTCTAAAGAAATTGAAGGAACTTCTAGAATTGTGGTTAATGATATAAGTCCCCTGGCTATCAAGTACACTCAAGAAAATGCAGAATTGAATGAAATCAATGATCTGGAAGTTTCACAAGATGATGCTAATCTAGTTCTCAGGAAAAACCGGGGAAAATTCGATGTAGTGGATATAGATCCATTTGGAACACCTTCATTTTTCATTGAATCAGCTGCTAATTCACTTAAATCTAATAGTATGTTGTGCATAACTGCCACAGACACATCAGCACTTTGTGGAACATATAAAGAACCATGCATCAGGAAATATAATTCCATGCCCCTAAAAACAGAATACTGTCATGAAAATGGGATACGTATTCTTACTGCGTTTGTTGCCCGGACATTTGCTAAGTATAAAAAAATGATTACTGTTCAATTTTCACACAGCAGCGAGCATTACATGAGGTTGTACTTTAACATTGGTAAAGGTGCAAAAGAAACAGACGAATCACTTAAAAATATTGGTTTTATTGCGCATTGCAAGAAATGTCTTTTCAGAAAAACCATTAATGGAACGGCACCACATATAGCTGAGAAATGCCCTTGCTGTGGTGAAAAATTAGTTATCGGTGGCCCTCTATGGTTGGGCAGCATTCAAAACAAGGATTTCATCAAAGGTATGGTTAAACAAGCTGAATTTAAAGAGATTAATCAAGAAAAAAAAGCTTTAAAACTTTTAGGCCAATGCTTGGAAGAATCTGAAATGCCTGCAACATTCTTTGATATTCATGTTATTTGTAAAAAACTTAAAATTAGTGCACCTTCTCTAATTAAAACCATTGAACTGTTAGAAAATGAAGGATTTAATGTTTCCAGGACCCATTACAGTCCAACAGCGATTAAAACTGATGCCCCTTTGGATAAAATTGAGGGCGTGTTGTTAAATCTAATTCAATAGTTGAAGTTTTTTAGGTAATTATTTACTATTTTTAAGTGTCCTACAAACACCACCCTCACCATTAAATAAGTAATATCCTTCAATGTGTTTTTGCACCAATCAATTAGTTTATATGTTGAAAAAAACATAATAAAAAGTGGCGAAAGCCAAAAAAATATATATTGATAACAACTATTTGGAGGTGCAACATATGGATATTGGAGAAATCGTAAACGATGCAATTCGATACCCGTCCTCAGATTGGAAGAAAGTAGTTATTCTGGGATTGTTGTTTTTAGTAAGCTTTTTAATCGTACCTATCTTTTTAGTAATGGGATATACTTTTAGAGCATTAAAAGCTTCAATAGCAGGAGCCGATGAACTTCCTGAATTTGATGAATGGGGAGATATGTTCGTAGATGGTCTAAAAGTATTCGTAGTACAGTTCGTTTATTTCTTAATTCCAGCATTGATAATATTAGTAGGATCATGGGCATCAATCGCAGCTATGGCAGGTACAGGTATGACTGACCCTACCGCAGCATTCGGATTATTAGGTGGAACCATGATTATAGGGGCAATAGTGGCAATCATTTTAGGCCTTATTGCAACTATAGCTATAGCAAACATGGCCTATTATGACAGTGAACTGGGAGCAGCTTTCCGATTCAGTGAGATATTAGAAGTAATCTCAAAAATTGGATGGGTGGACTACATAATTTGGTATGTAGTAGTGATGATTATTGCCATGATAATAGCATTCATAGGCGGTCTGATTCAAATAATCCCAATACTAGGTTTCATAATTACTTTAATTGTAATTTACCCATACATGAACCTGTTTGTATACAGAGCCCTGGCTTTACTATATGCCTACGAATAAATAACTTCTTTTTTTCTTTTTTTTATTATTTTATTAAATTTAAGCATTTTTTAAATGATTTTATTCAATTTCAATTGATTATTATTTAACACTAAACTATTTTTCATCCCTCGTTCAAAACTATATGTTATTTAAGGGACAAAAAACATTATAA
The DNA here is from genome assembly GCF_023227715.1 of Methanobacterium alcaliphilum. Classification (NCBI taxonomy): domain Archaea; kingdom Methanobacteriati; phylum Methanobacteriota; class Methanobacteria; order Methanobacteriales; family Methanobacteriaceae; genus Methanobacterium; species Methanobacterium alcaliphilum. The sequence continues at coordinate 119,543 of NZ_JALKIF010000006.1, read as the reverse complement.
ATCTATAAAATCTAAACAATGTTCAGAATGAAGATATAATCCAGATAAATTGGTAATTGGTGACTTTATGGAAGTAAATGCAGATCAAGATTTAGTGAAAATAGATGAAGTTGATAAAAAAATCATCAGCCTATTGAATGAAGATGGTAGAATGTCTTATCGGAAAATATCCCGAGATTTAGACATTTCAGTAGGTACAGTTCATAATCGAGTTGATAAATTAATGAAAACAGGTGTTATAAAAAAATTTGTTCCTGTTATAAACCATTCCCAGTTAGGATACAAATTAACTGCCATTATTGGAGTTAGAGTTAAAGGAGGAGTCTTAAAAAATTGGGAAACTCAAACAGCATATCATGCCAATGTTTTAGGTGTTTATGATGTGACTGGGGAATTTGATGCCATACTAATTGCCAAATTTAAAGACACCACAGAACTGGATCAATTCATTAAAGAATTGCTTAAGGAACCTAATGTTCAACGTACCTACACCCAAACCGTCCTTAATATAGTCAAAGAGGATATGGGTTCCTCGAAAATGCTTTAATTTTATGTTAATGGTGGGTTAATGAAACTGGTTCCACTGGCATTTGAGAGTTTTGGTGTTAGATCCATGTGTACTTATGTGGAAACAGATCAGAAAATCTTAATTGACCCTGGAACATCTATAGCACCAAAAAGATTCAAATTACCCCCATCTACAGAAGAGATCATAACATTAAAACAAAGCAGATACCAAATAGCAAAATATGGCGGTTTAGCAGATATAATTACTATCAGCCATTATCACCATGACCATTTCACGCCTTTTGAAGAAAACAGGTTTTTAGAATCTTCACACGACTCCGCCCTTGGAATTTATAATGGAAAAAAGATTTTTTTAAAAGATCCAAATAATCATATCAATAAAAATCAAGAGAAGCGAGCAAGAAAATTATTGAGTGATCTTCAGAAGATACCCTGCGAAATTGAATTTTCAGATGGAAAAGATTTTCAGATTGGAGATACACAGCTAAAATTTTCGCCAGCCCTGGCCCACGGCAAAGAAAACAGTCCATTGGGTTATGTGGTCGCGGTTTCTATTCTTTATAAAAATGAAAAATTAATGCATGCTTCTGATATTCAAGGCCCTATTTCAGATAAGGCTTTAAAATATGTTTTAAGGGAAGATCCCGATATTTTAATTTTAAGTGGGCCTCCATTATATCTATTGAGATATGCTCTTTCTAAAGAAGATTATGAAAAATCAAAGGAACATTTAAAACATTTAAGTGATAATATTCCTAAAATTATTTTAGATCATCATTTGCTTCGCACTAAAAGGGGTTTGAAGTTAATTAATGAACTGAATGAAAACAATAACTTAATTAGTGCATCTCAATTTTGCGGTGAGGAACCTCTTCTTCTGGAATCCCAGCGCAAAAAATTACATTTAAAATGAAAAACTTATTCAAAATATTTATCATATTCCTCCTCATCAAGTAACAAGATATATTCATCTTCTTTTTCGGTTATGAACCAGGCCAGTGGTTTTATAGAAGTGAAAGCAACATCCCCGGATTTATCATATAAAATTGAAATTATATTAAGAGGTTCTATCTCTCTTTCACCCAAAATAATCTTTTTACCCCAAACTAATTCCTCTTTATGATCCCATGAGTTTAAACAATTTATTAAGTATTCCTCCATCATTTTCTAAATCTCCTGAGTTCCCAGAGAAGTTTGAGAATTGATCTATTTGTTAAAAGTCTTAAAACAGCGATTAAAGGATTTATGAGACGTATATTTAATTTTAAAAGTAAGTTACCATCTACCCGCTCCTGGTTAAAAGATGGTTCAGCAGATATGTTGATTTTGGGGATCATATTCACTAAAGAAGCAGCAGCCCAGAAATATCCTAAAGTGGTTGCAGTATCCACAGGACTATTTAAACCTAAAATAATATGAATTTTAAATTTTTCAAGATGAATTGAATGTAATATATCACGAACAAATCGTATCAGAGGTTTAAATGCTTTAAATCCCAAATTGATTATTTTTTTAATATCTTTCCATTCCCACTTTCTTTTTCCATTCCCATCCTTTTTTTCATCCTTAATTTCTTTCTTCTTATCCTTTTTGGCCTTTTTTTCGGGAAATACTTTACTTAATATCCTTATTTTAAACCAGTACAACTCAAAAATACCATTTGTTGCCCCTCCAACTATTTGAAGTTTTAAAGATATGTGAAATGGTACTAACAGTATTAGGATACAGATTAAGAAAAAAATAATTAAAACGGTGGTGATTATAATCAACGAATCCACCTATTTTTTGCAGAGTTATTCTTTCTCTTCTTCCTTTTTTTGTTTTTTAGTTTTCCTTTTGCCCTGGCGTTCTTTAACCATAGGAGCTGTTTCCTTTATTACATCTGTAATAACTGTTCCAACTTCCCCAATAGCCTTACTAAGTGGGCTTCCAGATGTTAGGTTAAGCACCCGAATACCTTCAGGCCCAGTGACGCCTTTGGTTACAACCACCATCGCAACAGGTTCAACCCCTGCAGCAGCCCCTGCAGCAGCCAATCCACCTTCACCTTCACTATCTGGACCTTTGCCTTCACCAGTACCTGCACCAAAACCCATTCCCATCTTCATGACAGGAATTAAAAGTTTATCCTCAGTTTCTATAGCATCCCCTACAAAATTTTGGATTTCAAGGAGTTTACGTAGTTCTTCCACTGTCGTTTTTATAGGATCTCCAACTTCCATGATATTACACCTTCCCTTTTTCAATGTCACATTATATATTATAAAAAGGATAAATAATCTTCTATATAATTCCAAAAATATCTCTTATTTTTACAAAAAATTAAGATGCATCTGTAAAACCTTTAATTTCACATGGTGTCGATTATGGTACTGGTGTACTCCCCATATTATGATAATCATCAAAATTCCCTGCATATAGAAAATAAAAGTAGGACTGATTCAATTATTAAAAAACTTGATGATGAAAATGTGAGGGATTACATTAGTGTTCTAGAGCCCAACTATGCCACTCTTGATGATCTTTCAAAAGTACATAGTTTAGAACATATTAATTTTATTAAAAATTTCTGTAAAAGAGGTGGAGGATATATAGATTACGACACATATGCCACCCCTTTAAGTTATTCTGTTGCCCTTATGGCCGCTGGTGGAAGTATCAAAGCTTCCCAGTTAGTAATGGGTGGTGAAAAATGGGCTTACTCCCTGGCAAGGCCTCCGGGGCACCACGCAAATAAAAAAACTGCTATGGGTTTTTGTTTATTTAATAATGTAGCCATCGCAATAGAGAACTTAAGGGCCAATTATAATATTAAAAAGTTTTTAATTATTGATTTCGATGTGCATTATGGCAATGGGACTGCAGATATATTCTATGAAGATCCAGAAGTTTTATACCTCTCCATTCATCAGGACCCTAAAACCATATTCCCGGGTAAAGGATTTATAAGTGAACAGGGACATGGCAGCGGCGAAGGATATAACTTAAATTTACCCATGCCTCCCTTATCAAACAATAGCGATTACATCTGGATTTTAAAGGAACTTATAGGGCCATTGATTAAAGAATTCAGACCAGAGATGGTTTTTGCCGAAGCCGGTTTTGATGCCCATAAAAAAGATCTTCTTTCCCGCATTCTTATTGACGAAGACTTTTATGCATGGATTGGGGAATATCTAATGGAATTACACGGTTCTCTGGTGATTCTGCTGGAAGGGGGTTATGATTTAGATGCTCTGGCTAATTCTAATCTAAGATTCATAAAATCAATGACCCCTGAATGGAATTTGCAGTATCCATATAAAACCCGATCAGAAATAGAACATGAATATTTAGCACATGCTAACCTATCTAACTCTGTAAAAGAAATTTTAAGAGAAGTTTTAGATAATTTTTCCCCATTTTTTAAATTCTGAGACTGAAAACAACAGCATATTTATTAAAGAGACAAATATTATAGTTACTTAAATTTTAATTACATGATTATTAATATTAATTAAATTCTCAAATCATAACAAATGAGGAGTTTCATGGATATTCGAACTAAACAGGCTGAAAATTTAATCATTAAAGCTGGAAAAAGTACTAATCAAAAGGAGATACTTAAAGATCCTCAAAAAGGCATTATTGACGTAAAACTATTTGAAAAAGCGCTTAAAAACCTGATTGAAACAGAAGAATTTATTTACTCCAGTTTACCATCACATGAATTAAATTCGGAGGAATCTAAAAAATTCACACAAAATCTCTTGGAGATAAGAGCAGATATCAATTCCATGCTATCTGATTTTGGAGTTATTGAAAAAGCAGATGAAAAAGTGAATATTTCGGAGTTATCTCAAAAATTCTTGATTATCACTACTAAAAATAACTTCAAAAAGGCTTTGCAGAAATTAGGTGTTGATGTGCAGCAGATAGTAGTGGCCAGTGTTCCATTAGAAATAGATGATATGAAAAAAATTAATCCTAAAATTCCCGAAGCAGCCCTTAAGGGGATAAATAAAAAGATAGAACACGTGAAAAATGATATTCAAAGAAAAACCGAAAAATTGGGATTGAATGAAATTTTAGTTCTGGTTGAAGCCGATGTAAATGGGGAAGTTCTAGGTGAAAGAGCTAAAGAACATTACAATGCTCATGTAGCTGTCCATGAAAAATTGAAAGATATAAGTTCATCAGAATTAATTGAAATATTTAATAAAACATTATCTTAGAATTTTTCAATTCTTTATTTTAAAAAAATAGATATTAATTTTATTTTAAAAATATATAAATAACTTCTCCATATTTTATATTAAATAAATACCATGTATATTAAATACAAAAAACTAATGACTAATACATAGGTTATATTTTATCTTTAAATAATTCCCAAGGGATGAACAGATAGATGTATTAATAAAGTTCATGGCTTCTTGAATTATTAAAAGATATGATCTTTATTTAGACATTGAAAATTAATTGCCCTTTTGGGACTAAATGGGGTGTAAATTTGGGTTTAATATGTTTCCCAGACACACAAGACAATATCCCCAGTATTCCTGTTCACCTTACACGTGTAGGAGTAACTGGAGTGAAGAAGTTACTGAAAATCGAAAGAGACGAAAAAAGACCTATTATTCTTTTACCAACTTTTAACGCGTTTGTAGACCTCCCCAGTACACAAAGAGGAATTCATATGTCTCGTAATCCTGAGGCAATCAGTGAAGTCCTGGAAGAAGTAGTAGAAAATACTGCTGTTGAGGTAGAATCATTATGTGCAGAGATTGTCAATTCTCTGTTAAAAAAACACAAATATGCCAAAAGAGCCGAAGTGAGCATGACCAGTGACTTCATGTTCATGAAAAGATCTCCTGTAACTAAGCATAAGACACAGGAAATGACCAAAATTATGGCAGATGCTATTGGTTACAGAGACGGCGACGATGTAGTTATAAGGAAAATGATTGGTGCAGAAGTTGTAGGAATGACCGTGTGCCCCTGCGCACAGGAATCTGTTAAAGAATCATCTAAACAAGATCTTCTTGAATTTTTAGACGAAGAAACTGCGCAAAAAGTGCTTGAAACTGTTTCATTTGCCTCACACAACCAAAGAGGAAAAGGCATGATCATGATTGAAGTTCCCCAAGATCATAGTATTCGGGGAGAAGATTTAATCCGTATTATTGAAGATTCAATGAGTTCTTCTGTTTGCGAGCTTTTAAAAAGACCCGATGAAAATGCCATAGTGGTGCAGGCCCATGAAAACCCCATGTTTGTAGAGGATTGTGTGCGAAATATGGTGCATAAAATAGTAAGTGAATTCTCCCATTTGCCTGATGACACAATGGTTACCGTAAGGCAAATAAATGAAGAAAGCATACATAGGCATAACGCTTATGCAGAGAACGTCGCCACAATGGGCGAATTAAAATATGAAATCGAAGGGATTAATGAACAATAACCACTTACTCATTTAATTCTTTTTTCCATCCCTTGCACTAATATCAGTATATAATACATTAAATCTTCAACTAATTTCAGGAAGGATAAAATTGATAAAATTACACAAAATCGCAGGAAATATGATGGCACATTTAGAAGCATTTGATGGATCGCGTGCAGCATTAGATTCTTCTAAAATTCTAATTGTAAGAGGAAGATCCAGAAAAAAAATGGATCCGAAAATGATGGCCAATGAGCTCGATGGATTAATTTCTTCAATAGATGCCCAAGAAATTGATATGTTTTCAGAAGAAGCAGCTATTCTTGTTGGACTCATGGATGAACAAATACGTTCTGAAGTAGATATCAATACTGAAACAGATGTTGGTGGAATCCAAACATTGAAAGAATCATTAGAATCCATGAATTTCTTTGTAGAATACAAATTAGGCTACTTAAAAAACGCTGGGTTTTTTATCGTATTATATAAAGATAAAAGTGGAATAGGGCCTTGTTTTACTGAAATAGTGATATCTGATACTGGAGATTAAGTATAATACCCATTATTACTTATTTTCAAGAGTAAATTTTAGAAAAAATAGCATAATTTTAGGAGAACGTGGAATGAACCCGCCTAAAATGTTAAAAGAGGACATATTACTACTTTTAAATTCAAAAAAGAATAAAATACTAGATTTAATGAATTTAGCCAATTCAAAAGGGGAAAATTCAGTTATCACTTATTCAAAAAATGCTTTCATACCCCTAACAGAAATATGCCGAAATGAATGTGGTTACTGCACTTTTCGTAGAGATCCTCAAGACCCACTTGCCTGCATCTTAATGCATCCCCACGATGTATTAGAAAGACTAAATGAAGCTGAAAAATATGGTTGTAAAGAAGCATTATTTACTTTTGGGGAACGTTCAGATGAAATTTCACAAGTGAAAAATGTTTTAGATGAATTAGGCTTTGAATCTATGGTAGAATACCTTTATCATATCTCTTATGAAACCTTAAAAAAAACCAATCTGCTCCCACATAGCAACCCCGGAGTGCTGAATAGAAAAGAACTTAAAATGCTTAAAGAAGTAAATGCTTCCATGGGGATGATGTTAGAAAGTACCAGTTCAAACTTAATGAAGTCTCTCGCTCATAAGAAAAGTCCCGGTAAAAATCCGTGGCTGCGTATTCAAACCATTGAAAATGCGGGAAAATTAAGAATTCCATTCACTACTGGTCTTTTAATTGGTATTGGGGAGACTCTGGAAGACCGGGCAGAATCTTTAATGGAACTTAGAAGAATTCAGGACAAATATGGGCATATACAAGAAATTATTATTCAAAACTTCCGTTCAAAACCAGGCATTCCTATGGAAAACCATCCCGAACCATCTTTAGTGGAAATGGTTAAAACTGTTGCAGTTGCTAAGCTCCTGTTCCCCGATGTGAGTATACAAGTCCCCCCCAACCTTAATCGCGAAAATGCTCAGATATTTCTTCTCGCGGGCTGTGACGATTGGGGTGGTGTTTCACCATTAACCCATGATTATGTAAATCCTGAGGCACCATGGCCTGAAATTGAAGAGCTAACAAAAATAACTGAAGATGTAGGATTTTCTTTATCTGAAAGGCTGCCTGTATACTCCAAATATATTTCTTCTGAATTTTTAAGCGATATAGTATTAGAAAAGATAGATTCTATGAATTTCAAATAATACTAACTTTCATCATTTAAAAAAGAACTTATATCACTTTTAAAACCATTACACACATCTGGAACTATGATAGTGCCTTCCCCAGGATCCCCTAATTCGTGAAATTTTCCATTTACATAGTAAAGTGCTGATAGTGCAGCTAAAGCCCCGTCTATTTCATGTTGGGTTACTTCTGTCCACGATTTTAAATTAATTTTTTTGTTGATTTTTACAAATTTTTGTAATTGGAAAAAAGAGTTTAGGTGATCAAAAATATTCTTCACCTCTTTATCAAGTCCAAAAACTTTCTGGCAGGTACGGGGATGTGTTTCTATAATTTTTACCGATGGGTGAGATATTTTCAATTTTTCTTTTAATTCAATTGCACGTAGCGTGAGTAATTTCATTCCATGAAATGTTAAAGGCAATACACCCCCATATTGCCTCATTTTTTTATCACTTTGACGAAAATGACCATACGCACTGCATTTACATTCTTTTTCAAGACAACATCGGCCACTTGGAATAGAAAGCGGAGCATCAATAGCAATAAATTCTGGTTTATATAAATCCACTATGTCCAGTAGCTCCGAATCTGGTAATACAGTGCCAATAAACATAGTTTTTTTATCAATAACCGCAAATCCCGTGGAATTTTCACATTTTGCAGCCAGATCAATCCCCAAAATCATAAAAAATCAGTAATGCCCATTTTCATTAAATTCAATGCAAAAATTAGTCCCTTGAGAATTGTCCAGGTCGATGGTTCCACCCAACTGAGCCACCAGAGTACATACAATTTGTAAACCTAAAGAATCAGTTTTTTTAAAATCTAAGTCAGCAGGAACACCAATACCATTATCCTTGACATTTATTATGGTGTTTTTTCCATTATTATACGCTTTGATCATTATTTTAGGTTTTTTATGGTTCTCATCTTGATAAGGAAAAGCATATTTAAAACAGTTTGATATTAACTCATTTAAAATTAATCCACAAGTAATAGATTGATCCATATCATTTACAACATTATCCACGTCAATATCCACCCCAATATTCCTCTTTTTGGAATTATATGATTTTTCAAGAGTTTGAACCAGGCTCTCCACATATTGAGAGAAATTTACTTCCTCAATATCAGAAGTATACAAATTCTCATGGATAATAGCCATCGATTTTATACGATTTTTACTATCTTCAAACATAGCCCTGGTTTTTCTATCGTCAACTTGTTCTGATTGGAGGCCTATCAAACTGGATATTATTTGCATATTATTTTTAACACGGTGGTGAAGTTCTTTCAATAATATTTCTTTTTCTTTTAGAGATGATTTAATCTGATTTTCCATTTTTTTACGGTACGTAATATCTCTCAAGGTGGCAATGTAACCTTTGGGAATTCCTTTAGAGTCATTAGATAAAACAATATTCATCTCCGCAATGAAAGCAGACCCTTCCTTATCATATAATTTATGTTCAATATTGTGTAATGCACCTTGTTCTTTGACTATTTTCATGTTTTTAAGGAATGAATCATATTCATCCAAATCAATAACATCAAAAACAGCTTTTTTACTAAAATTAGATTGTTCTTCCCATCCTAACATACTAATTGCTTTTTCTGACATGTGAGTAATATTACCATCTAAATCCGTTGCTATGATTCCATCAGGGCTGGCCTTAATTAATGTACTATACATCTTCTCCAAATCATTGCGTGCCCTCTCAGCAACTTTTCGAGGAGTAATGTCCCGGACGTTTAACACATAGCCCCCAACTGCAGGATCTTGTAATAAATTTTGAGCCACCATTTGGCAAATAATCCACGACCCATCCTCATGTTGAGATCGAATTTCAAAATCATGGCTGGAACGAGAATATTTAAGTTTGGAGTCCAGTATTTGAGAAAGAATTTTTGCATCATGAGGGTGTATAAAATCAAATATATTGAATCCTAAAAATTCATGTATTTTATATCCAAAAACACTTTCTACTGATGGGCTAGCATAAGTAACATCCCCATCTTCATTTAAAACCAGAATGACATCTAATGCATTCTCAATCAATGATCTAAAATGCCTTTCACTGAGTTTGAGTGCATTATTAGCATTTTTTAATTTTGTAATGTTTCTAGCAGCTGCAAAAACACCTTCTACTTCCCCTTCACTGCTCCGGTATACTGTTGCATTAAATGAAACATCCATGGTTCGCCCCGAAGTATGGCGAAGGGTTAATGAATAGTCTTTAAGCGACCCATAAAATAGAGTTTTTTGATAGCCCCGCATGGCTTTTTCAGAATCAGTGAAATATTGTGAAAAATCGGTCCCAATTAAGTCCTTACGACATAGCCCAATGGCATCCTCAAAAGCCTTATTAACATCCATTATTTCACCATTTTGACTGATGGTTACCATTGGATCTAAGCTGGCTTCGATTAAATTTCTGGAATAATTCAAGGCAGATTTAAGTTCATTTTCTACCTTCACTTGATCTTCTATGTCCCTACTGCTGAAAACAGCCCCCTCTAATTTATTTTCAGCATCATAAATAGGAATACCTACTGTTTCAATCCAGATGTATTCGTCATGAATATTCTGAAGTCTGTTTCTTATTTTTAAAGGTTTAGATTCTTTAATAGCACTTTTAAAAAGTTTTATGGACCTTTCCATATCATCAGGGTGGATGAATTCAAAAATAGTTTTTCCAACCATTTGTTCAGGACCAAAACCCAGTATTTTTTTTACAGATGGACTTATATAAAGAAAAGAACCTTTTTCGTCTACCTGACCAACTGAATCTCCCATATGATTGGTTATAAGGTCCAGATATTTCTGGGTTTTCTCTAGTTTTTCTCTGACTTTTCTTTTATATTCTGACATTTCCAGTGCAAAACGTAATTCATTATCATCAAAGGGCTTTAAAATATAATTTGCAGGTTCTGTAAACTTTGCCCGTTCCATAGTAGCTTTATCCGTGAATGCTGTAAGATATATAATGGGAATAGTTAAATTATCTTTTATCCTCTCCGCAGCACCAATACCATCCATATCTCCCTTTAAAATAACATCCATTAGAATTATATCAGGATTAGTTTCCAAAGCTTTTTCAATTGCTTCTTCACCATAAGCTGCTATCCCCACAACATCGAAGCCCCACGAAAGAATCTTTTTTTTTAATTGAAGAGCTGTAATGCTCTCATCTTCCACTATGAGTACTTTAAATAGATCCATGGTATTGCCTGCACCTAATGCTAAATATCACTATATCATGTGACTTTGTAGCATAAATAATAGTACAGTGATATGAAAAATTTTAATCAGCGTAATAAAAATGGAGAAATGAACATCTGTTATTAGCTGAAGAATGAATAATTTTTATAAATAACTCACCAAAGTGCCCATTATAAACAATTAATTGAATAAAGCCAATTAATAGAAATAAGATAGTTTACAATGGATTTACTAAATATCCTATTTTCTTAAATGAGTTTATTGGAAAATAATCTAAGGAATCTTTTTTACACGTTTTAATTGAGATATCTTATTTTTATGGAATTCTAACTCTTTTTTAAAATCATTCTCAAGTTCCAAATATTCCCTTTGAACCTGATTATTGAGTTTTTTTAGCCGGGCTTTATCTTCCCTTAAATTTTTGTTTTCCTCCAAAAGTTCTTTATACTGTCTTTCGTTTCTTCTGAAAGATTCATCATTCTCTTTTCCAGATTTTTGAGAATCATCAAGTTGAGATTTAAATTGATCAAGCTTTATTTTTAAATCACCATTCTCTTTTTCCAGAGCTTCAATCTTTTCATTTAGAGTTCCATCTGATTTAATATCTTCAAAACAATCCTTCCAAGATCCAATATCTTTTAGAATAGATATAAATTCATTAAAAGGTTTACCAATCACATCCTTTGAAGAAATACCCGTAGTCTCAGCTGCTGCTGAACTCCAGTGGATACATTTAAGATGAGAATCCATGGCTAAAAATAGATCAATTGATGAATTAGAGGCCAAATCATATTTAGATTGTTGATTTTCTGAATTATCATTTACTGGTTTAATATCTAAAGAATTTTCCAATGTTTTTAGATCAGTAACATCTTTCAGGTGCACCATATAATTATTCAAATCTTCTTGATCAGGAACATGACCCGTTATGGTTATTTCCAGATAAAGTGTTTTATCCTGAAATTCAGCATTATCCAGATTTATTTGAGCTAAATTCATCTTTAATTCATATTTTAGATCTTTTGAATTCGATAAATCGTTTTTTAAGTCATTACTGAAACCAAGATCTTTAAATAAATTTAGCCATCTTAATTCGCTTAATGTTTTTGCAGAGAAAAATTTTAAAAAAGATTCATTAGCACCAATTAATTCCCCTTCAACATTAAAAATACCGGTTTCCTTAGGAAATTTATTACAAACATCAGTTATTGGATTATTAGAAATAATATCTGAAGTTTTAATCTCATTGAGAATAACAGTTACTCCATTTAAAATGCCTTCATCTCCTTTTAGTGGTGCAACCGTATATTTAATTTCATTTATGGAACCAGAAATATTCTCTAAAGATGCTTCTCCTTTGAGTTCATCACAGCTATTTTCTAATAGTTTAAAAACAGGATTTTCAAAATTTTCAAGTTTGTTATTGGCTTTATTTAACTTTTTTAATTTAACTATTTCATTAATTTTCTTATTCAAAGCAGATTTTACATCATATCCAGTTAAATCTACAGCAGCAGAATTTATAAAATGAATAATTCCATTATTATCCGTTACTATAACCGCACCATCATGTTTTTTAAGATTTTCAGTGATCACCAGATTGCTACTTTCTGATTTTTTATTTTTTTTATAGTTATGCAGCGCCTGATCAATATTCTTCTGTAGAACCGACTCATCAAATGGTTTGAGAATGTAGGCAAATGGTTCTGTTTTTTTTGCTCTTTTTTTAGTTTCTTCATCCCCATGTGCAGTTAAATATATTAAAGGAACATCTTGATGTTTAATTATCTCTTCAGCAGCACTTATGCCATCAATCTTTCCTTTTAAAACTATATCCATCAAAATTAGGTCCGGTTTTAATTCTTCAGCTTTTATAATTGCTTCTTTACCTGAAAAAGCGAACGTGGGCACATCATAGCCTAAAATTTTTAGCTTTCGCTGAAGTTCCATTGCAGTAAGACCTTCATCCTCAACAATAAGTATTCTTGCAGTGGACATGCCAAATTTCCCCCAAATAATTAAATTGCGTTAGTTTCATCCAATATCATAATTAGTATTATTATAATCCTATTTATTTTTAGCTATCATTTGAAGGGTTTTTAGGGCATAAACTGCGAAATTTAAAAACAATAGTAGTCCATCCTCACAGCATGCCCAATAATACTTTAAAAAAATAGGTTTTATAATCTCGATCTACCTAATTATAAAAAATCGAAAAAAAGTTATTCTATTCTTGCATCCACCACAATATGTGAAACGCCAGGAGAATATTTTTTAATAATTCTCTGTTGAAGAAAAGTGACTTTTCTATTATCTGCAGCTTTTTTAATCCTATTTATTGGACGCTCATGCATTATCTTATCGGGAACAGTTTCGTGGTAGTGAATTATGCCCCCATCTACAATACATTTTAGAGCAGATCCTAAAAAGTGATGTGTTGTGCCAACATATCCCATTATAACCCTATCTGCTTTAATCGTAGGGGCAATTTCTTTAGAATCTCCAAGAATAGGTTTAACCCTATTTTCAACTTTATTTAAAATTATATTTTCATTTAAATAGTGAAATGCCACAGGATTGATTTCAATAGAATATATTTTCTCTGCAGGAGAGTGTACAGCAAGGGGAATTGAAAAATATCCGATCCCCGCAAACATATCCACTATATGCTCCCCTTGTTGAACCAACTGTGTTATTCTCATTCTTTCATTAACATTGCCTTTGGACCACATAACTTTAGAAACATCGAGTTTGAAAAGGCATCTGTTTTCCTTGTGTATAGTTTCAGTATTAGATCCGGCTAATATTTTTACATCAGGCTGCCTCTTTTGCCCATTAATATATCCTAATTTAATTACGGTATCTATTCCTGGCATTTTAAGAAATTTCTGAATATCTTCAACATCCTGGTTTAATACAATAATGCTACCAATTTTTTTCCATTTCATAATTCTCACATTGCTACCTAAATTCAGGTACATCCTAAATAAAATTAAGGGTTTAATTTGTGTTGAATAATATTATTTGATTATTAAAAAGTAGTTCCCAAACCCATGAGCTATTATTTATATTCAGCACACATAAAAACAAGACAAAAAAAATAACTATTAGAATAAAAAAATATCATTTAAATATTAATCAAATTGATAATTAACTCGAGGGGAGTTTTATATGAGTAAAGTAAATAGAGAGGAAATTTTAAGCATCCTTGATAAATATGACAAAGAAGACATCACTATTGCTACTTTAGGAAGCCACACATCACTTCACATATTGAATGGGGCGAAAAAAGAAGGTTTTAAAACTGCAGTAGTCTGTGAGAAAGGGCGTGAAATCCCTTACCAAAGATATAAAGTCGCTGATGAATACATTATAGTTGATAAATTCAGTGATATTGTAAATGAAGAAGTTCAAGACCAATTAAAAGCCATGAATAGTATAATAATACCTCACGGATCCTTTGTAGCCTATGCAGGATTAGACAAAATTGAAAATGATTTTTACGTGCCCATGTTTGGAAACAGAGATATACTCCGTTGGGAAGCTGAAAGGGATTTGGAAAGAAAATTAATGTTAGATTCAGGCATTAGAATGCCCTACAAATATGAAAATGCTGACGAAATAGATCGTGCAGTAATGGTAAAGTTCCCTGGAGCTAGGGGCGGGAAAGGATACTTTGTAGCATCTTCTACTGAAGAATTCAATCAGAAAATCCAGTCCATGCTTGAGAGAAACTGGATTGTAGAAGAAGACGTCCCCCAAGCCCACATAGAAGAATATGTTTCCGGAACTAATTTTTGTATTCACTATTTTTACTCCGTTATAAACGACGAGGTAGAAATGTTAGGTATGGATAGCCGATTTGAATCCAATATTGATGGTTTAGTAAGAATTCCAGCCAAAGATCAATTAGACATTGGATTAGATCCATCTTATGTGATTACTGGTAATCACCCAGTGGTGATAAGAGAATCACTGCTACCACAAGTCTTTGACATTGGAGACAAACTGGTGGATGCTGCTAAAAAATTAGTAAAACCTGGCATGAACGGTCCGTTCTGTTTACAAACAATGTGTACAGATAATTTAGAAATAGTTACCTTTGAAATGAGTGCTAGAACAGATGGTGGAACTAACACGTTTATGAATGGTTCAGCTTACAGTTACCTGCTGTTCGGAGAAGAAATGAGCATGGGTCAGCGTATTGCACGTGAGATAAAAAATGCGATAAAAACTGATCAGTTAGAAGATTTAATTACTTAATCTTCTATTCTATTTTAATTTAATATTTTATCAATAAATTGAGTTTTTTCATGACCCAACTCATTTTAACCATTTTTATCGCCACATCTTCATTTATAGCCACTAATTTAGACGACATATTTCTTTTAATAGTATTTTTTGCACATCCCGATTATAAAACATCTTCAATCATTACAGGACAATTTTTAGGCATTTCTTTACTTATTTTAATCAGTTTTCCTGCATTTTTGTTTAAGTCATTTATACCTCCTGTCTACCTGGCAATCATGGGAGTTTTTCCACTGATTATTGGATTAAAACAGGTAGTGAACCTACATAAATCAAAAAAAAATGAGGATAAAGACATACTACCCATATCCAAAAAATCTAAATTAACCACTAGAAAAACATCATTTTTATCAGTTATGGGAGTAACAATTTTTAATGGTGCAGATAATATTGGGGTTTATGCACCATTATTTGCTAATTTAACACTGCCAAATGTTATTTTGACAATTTTTATTTTTCTAATTATGACCGGCATATGGTGTATTATAGCACATTTCATGATAAATAAATCAAGTTTAGGAAATAAAATAAGAAAATATGGACATATAATCCTCCCATTTATTTTAATATTGTTAGGATTTAGTATAATTATAGGAAATTTAACGAAGATATAGTGGATTATTGATTATTAACATATTTGGATTATCATATAATATCCTCATCAAATTGTAATAAAATTCAATAATATTGCACCAGCGCCAGTTAACAACAAACCAACAATATTTATATAACATGAAATCTAATGTAGGGTTAGAACTAATTTTTTTACTATTATTTTTATCCCGAGGTGTTTATTTATGGACGATAAAAACACATTAAAAGGCACTACAACTGTAGGCATTACCTGCAATGATGGAGTTGTTTTTGCTACCGAAAGAAGAGCAAGTATGGGCAATTTAGTAGCCCATAAGGTTGCAGAAAAAATATTTAAAATTGATGACCACATAGTGGCCACTATAGCAGGTTCAGTAGCCGATGCACAAAGTTTAATGAAATATATAAGTGCTGAAGTAGTATTATATAAAATGAGGAATGGAGAAAGAATCAGTATCGAATCTGCTTCTGCATTAGCCTCAAACATTTTACATTCATCTAGATTTTATCCCTATTTCGTACAGACCCTTTTAGGCGGTGTCGACGAAACAGGAGCTAAGATTTATTCCCTTGACCCTGCCGGAGGTATGATTAAAGATAAATTTATTTCCACCGGATCTGGATCACCATTTGCGTATGGTGTTTTAGAAGACAGATACACTGATGATTTATATATTGAAGAAGGGATTGATATCGCCATTCGAGCTATTAAATCTGCTATGGAAAGGGACACTTATTCTGGAAATGGAATATTAGTCGCTACCGTGACAGAAGATGAAGGCTATCGAATGTTGAGTGAAGAAGAGGTGCAAAAGAGGTTAAAAGAGATTAGCTAATTTTTTAACTTATTTCTTATTTCAAATTTTTATTTATCCTTAACGACTTCTAATAAAAGTAAACTTAGTTTACTACATTTTCTATTTTTTTCGAAGTGATTTTATGGTTTCAGAGATTCTTGAAGAAATCAAAAAGACAATAGTACAAAGATTACCCCCTAGAGTACAGGTGGCCAAAGTCGAATTTGAAGGTCCAGAAGTAGTAATTTATACTAAAAACCCGGAAATAATTACCGAAAACGGGGATTTAATTAGAGACCTTGCAAAAGACATTAGAAAAAGAATTATAATTCGTTCAGATCGTTCTGTTCTTACAGAACCTGAAAAAGCAATTAATAAAATTCATGACATAGTTCCAGAAGAAGCTAATATCACAAATATTTCATTTGATGAAGTTACATGTGAAGTGATAATTGAAGCTAGAAAACCAGGACTGGTTATTGGAAAATATGGTGCAACTTCCAGAGAAATTGTAAAAAAAATAGGTTGGGCTCCTAAAATTCTAAGAACTCCCCCCATATCATCAGAGATAATACAAAGGATTAGGAGAACTCTTAGAAAAAATAGTAAAGAGCGTAAAAAGATTTTACAAGAGCTAGGAAATAGGATTCATCAGGGCATAAAATATGAAAACGACTGGACTCGTTTAACATCCATGGGTGGATTTAGAGAAGTAGGTCGATCCTGTTCACTTTTACAAACACCGAACAGTAAAGTTCTTCTTGATTGTGGTGTTAATGTAGCAGGAGGAGATGAAAAAGGGTCTTATCCATTTTTAAATGTTCCTGAATTCGTTTTAGATGATTTAGATGCAGTCATAATATCCCACGCGCATCTGGATCACTCCGGATTTTTACCTTATCTTTATCATTACGGATACGAAGGCCCTGTATACTGTACCACACCTACCAGAGATTTAATGACGCTTTTACAATTGGATCATATAGATATTGCTCACAGAGAAGATGATCCACTACCATTTAATGTTAAACATGTTAAAAAAAGCATTAAACACACCATAACTTTAGATTATGGAGAAGTGACAGATATTGCCCCGGATATACGTTTAACATTACATAATGCAGGACACGTTCTAGGATCTGCAATGGCCCATATGCACATCGGAGATGGGCAGCATAATATGGTTTATACTGGGGACTTTAAAAATGAAAGAAGCCGACTTTTAGAACCTGCAGTAACTAAATTTCCTCGTATAGAAACCTTATTAATGGAAAGTACGTATGGAGGGCATGAAGATGTTCAACCATCCAGAAACTCTGCAGAAAAAGAAATGGTTAAAACCATTTACCATACCCTCAAAAAAGGAGGGAAAATCCTCATACCGGTATTTGCTGTGGGAAGAGCTCAAGAATTAATGATTGTTCTGGAAGAATATATTCGGAATGGGTTAATTGATGAAGTGCCAATTTATATTGATGGAATGATTTGGGAAGCAAATGCCATTCATACTGCACGCCCAGAATACTTGAGTAAAGATTTACGTGATCAGATATTCCATATGGGGAGAAACCCATTCATATCAGATGTTTTCCATAAAGTCAATGGGCTCGATGAGAGAAAAGATATTGTAGAAGGAGATCCCTCCATCATACTATCAACATCAGGTATGTTAACTGGTGGAAACTCAGTAGAATATTTCAAATGGTTATGTGGAGATGAAAAGAACTCCCTGGTATTTGTAGGATATCAATCTGAAGGTTCATTAGGTAGAAGGATACAGAAAGGTTGGAAAGAAATTCCGCTCAAAGAAGATGGTAAAACTAATGTTTACCATGTTAAGATGCATATAAAAACTATTGAAGGATTCAGTGGACACTCCGATAGGCGCCAGTTAATGGATTACGTGCGCCGATTAACTCCAAAACCAGAAAAAGTGTTAATTTGTCACGGAGATAATTATAAAACTCTTGATCTCGCATCAAGTATCTACAGAAGTTACAAAATAGAAACCAGAACCCCTATGAACTTAGAAAGTGTTAGAATTCAATGAAAATAATAATTATGTTTAAAAATTTGGTGATTTCATGGTAACCTATTCTGATTCAGGCGTAGATATTGACTTGGAAGAAAAAACAGTTTCCCAATTAACCTCAAAATTAAAAGAAACTCTAAAATGGCAGGACATAATTACAGAAAGTGGGCACTTTGCCGCTCTGGTGCGTCTAGGCAATAAAGCCATTGCTATGAGTACCGATGGAGTTGGCAGCAAGATTCTTGTTGCTAAGCTTATGGGAAAATACGATACCGTGGGTATAGATTGTATAGCCATGGTTGTGAACGACATACTCTGTGTGGGAGCTGAACCAGTAGCATTAGTAGATTACCTTGCTGTTGAAAAACCAGACCCTCTAATTGCAACCCAAATTGGAGAAGGTTTAGTTGAAGGAGCAAATTTATCAAAAATCGCGATTATTGGGGGAGAAACTGCTTCTTTGCCTGGAATCGTAAATGATTTTGATTTGGCCGGCACTGGAATGGGTCTGGTAGATGCAGATAAAATAATAACTGGGGAAAAAATAGAACCTGGCGATTTATTAATTGGAATTGAAAGTAGTGGGATCCACAGTAATGGTTTAAGTCTTGCCAGAAAGGTTTTATTTGAAAAAGCCGGGCTTAATGTAGATGATCCTCTTCCAGGTTTTGAAGATAAAAAAGTAGGGAGTGAACTTTTAACACCAACTGCCATCTATGTAGAACCAGTTGTAGAACTATTTAATAGTTCCATTGAACTCCATGGAATGGCCCATATAACAGGTGGGGGATTTACTAATCTCAAACGGCTGAAGGAAGGAGTGGGATATGAAATTAATTATTTACCCGACCCTCAACCCATATTTAAATCGATTTATTCATTCGATGTTCCTTTAGAAGAAATGTACCGTGTTTTCAATATGGGAATTGGATTTGTAATAGTTTTGAATGAAAAATATGTTGATCAAGCCATAGAAATAATTCAAAACCATATGCCAGCCCATATAATTGGTAAAGTAACTGAAAATAAAGATGGAAAAGTTAAAATAAATACTTTTGAAGGAACTGAGTTAGAGATGTAATCTTTATCTACTTAATTTATCATCTTTGCATATAGTATATAAATCCAATTACCACTTAATAACTAAATAAAATTCTAATGGCAAACGGGAAAACAAAACAAAGGTGTTTGCATGAAAATAACCGCAGAACAAGAAAAAGCAATCATTACAAAAATATTAACTGAACTGGATGTTGACCCAGAACACGCTGAAATTGTGGCTGAAGTGACTTTAGATGCGGATCTCAAAGGTTTCAGTTCTCATGGAATAGGCAGATTCCCCCAATACATCAGAGGTATTAAAGCCGGGACTATAAATCCACGGGGAGATATAGAGATAGAAAATGAAACTGTTTCCACGGCAATTATTAATGGTAATCATCTTTTTGGTCATTTTGTTGCATACAAGGGTATGGATATGGCCATGGAAAAAGCCCGCGAAACAGGAATAGGTATGGTGGGTATTCATGACTCCAATCATTTTGGAGTAGCCGGATACTACTCGGATATGGCCATTATGGAAGATATGATTGGGATAGTAACTGCTAATACTGAGCCTGCTGTTGCACCTATCGGAGGAAAAGAACCCATATTAGGTACGAATCCTATAGCCATAGGTATTCCATCAAATAAACATTATGTTTCAGTTGATATGGCAACTTCTGCTTCTGCAAGAGGAAAATTATTAGAAGCTGTTCGTCGTGGGGAGAAAATACCAGAAAACGTTGCCCTTGATGCAGATGGAAGGCCAACTATTGATCCACACGAAGCATTGAAAGGATCAATATTACCATTTGGAGCACATAAAGGTTATGCTCTCGCATTTATGATCGAAATAATGGCAGGCCCACTAGTTAAAGCTGCTTTTGGAAAAGGAGTGACTGGAACGGCTAATTCTGAAGTAATGTGTACTAAAGGAGACCTAATGATCGCCATAGATCCTTCTAAAATAGGTGATCTTGATTTTTTCAAAAATCAAGTCGATGAATTCATAGGCGAAGTGAAATCTAGTGAAAATGTATTTATACCCGGCGATATGGAAGTGTTGAATGTTAAAAATCACTGGGATCAGGGAATAGAAATTGATGATGAGTTATATCACCAATTTAAAGATATAGCCGGAGATTTAAATTTAGATATTTCTGATATTTTTTCAGATTAATTATTATTTTTATATATTTATTTTAAAACCATAGAAGGGGAATGAATTGGATAGTACTCAAGCAGTTTATCAGGCACTCAAAATTATTGGAATTGATTTTATTGTGAGCGTGCCCTGTGTTAATTTAGACAAGTTACTTAAAATGATTGATTGCGATAGTGAAATAAAACACATCCCTGTAACACGTGAAGAAGAAGGATTTGGAATTGCCGCCGGAGCATATATGAGTGGTAAAAAACCAGCCATATTGATGCAGAATTCAGGGCTTGGAAATTCTGTAAATGTGTTGGCATCCCTTTACAACTTATATAAATTTCCTATTCTAATGATAATAAGTCACCGTGGAACTGAAGGAGAATTCATGAGCGCACAAGTCCCAATGGGTAAATCAACCCCACACGTACTTGATGCACTGGAAATTGCTTATTTAAATCCTAAAACTCCTGAAGATGCCCTTAAAATTATACCTCAAGGATGGATTCTTGCAGAAGCTGCAGAATTACCCCTGGGAATATTATTAGAAATAAATTTTTGGTAGGGTTTATTATGGAAAGAATTGAAGTACTACAAAAAATTACAGAACAGCTATCCTCAGAGTTAGTTGTTTGCAATATTGGATTTCCTTCCAGAGAACTTTGCCATGTTAAAGATTCCCCTACTCACTTTTATATGTTAGGATCAATGGGAATGGCATCTTCTATTGGTTTAGGGCTTGCTTTATCTCGTGAAAATCAAAAAGTAGTTGTATTTGATGGAGATGGATCCCTTTTAATGAACTTGGGTAGTTTAGCAACTATAGTTAATCAGAAGCCCAAAAATTACATTCTGGTGGTGATTGACAACGAGTGTTATGGATCAACTGGAAATCAGTGCACTTATACCCGTACTGTTGATTTGATGAAAGTTGCTCAAGCAGTAGGTTTTGAGAATTGTTTTAAATTTTTAGACCTTGAAATTGATTTTAAACCTGTTTTAAAATCGAAAGGACCCGTATTTGTTCATGTAAAAGTTACAGCAGGAAATGCAAATGTTCCAGTTATTGATATGAGTGCAGAAGAAATCAAATCTCGTTTCATGAATGAAGTCCAAAAGTGACGTCAATAATAAAAAAATAAATTATTCGTCTTTTTTTGACTTATATGTAGCATAAAAACCATCAGTATCTGCATAAATACTGTGGAAACCATATTTACTTGCTTTTTTCATTGTTTCTTTAATATAATTTCTTCCCCAGGCAGTAATAGCCTCAGCACATTCTATGGAGTACCACCTAAACCTCGAATATCCATATACTCCATACATAGTATTTGCCAGACGTTTTAAAGCATCTTGTTGAACCCCATAAATCTTTTTTTCCATAGGATCTGTGGACCCATACATCTTCTTTTTCAAGCGTACTCTTTCATCCAGCACATACCCTATGACTGAAGGTATGAAACCCTGAGGTTTTTTATAAAATTTGTATCCGTATTCTGGAACTATGTGATATTTTTCCATATCACCTTCACTATACTGTATTTCTATTTCCATGTCTTCTTCCAGAGTAGGGGATGAATTAGGAAGCAGAGTATCTGGAGAAATATTTTTAGAAATAATTAAACTAGGATAAAGACTTCTAAAATCAAACTGCACGATATTCTCATGCAGCCCTATTTCTGGCTCTTTTACATATCCACCAACCACACTTTTTCCTTTTCTCTGGGAAAATTGTGATGATGATGGTTTATTAGGTGCAACCTCCCCATATTCATAAGCTTTGCGCATTAAAAACCATTCTGCCTGCTGGCCAGTGGCCATACGAGTTAAATCAAAGAAAGGTTGGCCAACTAAACGGGTGAGTTCCAGATTTAGAGGTAGGATCTTCTCTGCAATTTTATAAGTGGTCACCACATCATCTAAAGAATATTTAAAAAGTTCATTAAGGGGTTCTCCATCAGACTCCCAGTATTGCCAGAGTTTATCCCCTGGAAGATCAAATTTTTCTTCACCAAATAACTCTAAATAAACTCTCTCCAGCGTATATCGATCCAGATGCATATATCTACGCATAACCAGATAGAGATCCACATGCAGAATACCTTTTATCACTGCAGAATTAGCAAATCCTCTTCGCAAGAATTTTAATTCAGACCCATCAAGGCCTAAATCCAGTTTAATTCCCAGTAATTTTGCTCTATCTTTTATATAGGTAAAATCAAAATTATCAGAATTATAACCAACAATTAAATCAGGACTATGTGTTTTAATAGTATCTACAAAAGCCTGCAACATTTCTTCTTCCGTTTCAACTTTTTCAACGAAATCTAGATGTTCACCTTTAGTGGAAATAACTTTTTCAACACCAAAATTGCCGGATAGGCCAATCATTATTATTTCATCTTTTTCAGCGTTGGGCATCCCATCAGGATTGTGAACTTCAATATCAAAACTTAGAATCTTCAAATCTGGAAACCCTGAGTCTAAATTACGTGGTGATTCATCTAGATCCATGAGCAATACTTTTTCGGGAGCCATTGCTACACACTTAGAACTATTTACTAAATCACCTTTTAATTCAATTTCAGACATGGGAAATAATGCTTTATCAATTAAATATCTTCTGTAAAAAGGAATATCATGTTCTCTGATATCTTCTACTTCACTAAGGTTCCTTATAGAATCCCTCAATTTAGGTACTTCTTGAGGATGTTTTAGAGTAACTTTTAGAAAAACAGCTTCATTCCCTAGATCTTTTTTTTGGACTTTCTCTATCTTCTCAAAGTCAAAATCATCTAACTGCTCCATACAAGCATCCATATCTTTTGGAATAACATAAATATATGGTTTAAATGTCCTATCAAGAGCAATAATCTGTTTTTCATTTCCATGGTCTTTTTCTCTACCAAAAAGCCGTATAACTGCTTTATCATCCTCTGTGACATAGTCAATGTCCAAGAGCACCATTTTCTTGGTTTCCATGGATAATGATTAGTGGGCCCACATTATATAATTTAGTATAACTAAATTCATGATAACGAGAATGGAATTAGACGATATACTGAATTTATTTAGTTATTAAGAGATTTATCCAACTTTTTGATCAATAGATTTTTATTTATTAAATGATCCTATTTCTATAGCCGGAAAAATTTTCCAATATTGATAACTCCTTCATCAAGAAGCTGGAACCTCACCTGTTCAAAAAGAGATCGACGCTCTTTACTTGAGGTGATCATTAGAAAAAAACACTCATGACAGCGAATGTTGGTTGTAAGTGTTGAAAAACAATCAATATGTTTCCACCTATTTTGAGTAACCTGTAGTTTCTTCTATTTTTTAGATGATGAATTGCATATCCACTTAAGACAACTTCAGTTTTATTTATGACCCTACCTTGCCAATTGAGGTCTGATAAATCAAATCAAATAATCTTCTGATTTTGAAAATTATCCATTCGGTATTTTGCTGCCTCAATCATACTGGAATAATAATCCTTTATCCTTATTTTTGATTTTTCATTTAATTTCATTCATTTCCAAAAAATTTTTTAGAAATACATCCATCGAAAACGAATTCCCGTGCCCTGGATAAACAGTGTTTATGTCTAAGCTTTCTAACTTTTTAATACTAATATTTGCTGCTTCCGTGTCATCCATAATAGAATTTAGAACTGGATTTTTTGTGTTTGCGAGCAAATCACCACAAAATAGATTTCCATCTTCAGTTAATATTCCAATAGAACCCTTTGAATGGCCAGGAATATAAATAACTTTAGCATTAAATCCATATTCAGAAAAATCCTCACCATCATCAATATATAACTCTGGTTTAAATCTTTCTGATTTACCAAATCTAAAGAGTATAGGGGCTATTCTTTTAATGAAAAAATTACCTTTTCTGTTCCAGAACATGTCTCCTTGTTTGGCCATTCCCAAATCGTCATAATGCATTGCTATTTTTGTATTGAACTTTTCACACAGATATGCTGCATTTCCAGTGTGGTCAAAATCGCCATGAGTAATTATAATAAGCTTAAGATTTTCAGGCGTGCATCCCGCACTTTCAAGTTCTTTTTCAAGTTTAAAACGCTTATTTGAAGGGCCCGTGTCAATCAGAATATATCCCTTGTCAATTTTTATTAAATAGCAATTTACAGTACCTAATTTAAAACCAATACCAAGTTTTATGGTCTTTATTTTTGATGTCATAGTATTCTCGCTCTTTTATCTAAGTGCAGATGCAAATATGTCTTATTCTCTATATTTTCCAGTTT
Source organism: Methanobacterium alcaliphilum (assembly GCF_023227715.1). Lineage (NCBI taxonomy): Archaea > Methanobacteriati > Methanobacteriota > Methanobacteria > Methanobacteriales > Methanobacteriaceae > Methanobacterium > Methanobacterium alcaliphilum. The sequence goes on along the minus strand of NZ_JALKIF010000006.1, from coordinate 94,456 downwards.
AATAAATCTGACGATGCAAGGTACTCTGTCATAGGTTTCATAGCATATCAGGAAAATACCCACAACTAAGCTTCCCTGTTGATTTTATTGTTATCCCTCACAGATGGAATCAAAATCAGTTCTCCATCTATTTTCCGACAATATCTCTTGCTAATACTAATAATTAGCAGTTCCAGGAAAATAATAAATTTCTGTACTCATTTTAACCCACTTTTAGTAATCAAATATCCAACCAGATCTAAAAGATTAAGAATATTCCAAATTTCACAGGTATCTAAGAACCATACATGTTCTTTAGATTCAAGTCAAAGTCTCCCGTATGTTTAAGGTCTTCTGAATTATGCCTACTCTTATCATTCCACCAAACAGTCAAAAAAAACTATTAGTGTTAAAACCTTTACCTTGAAACTCATCCTTTGAATTTTAAATCCAAATTATTCTTTTTTTTATCTAATTTATAATTTAATCAATTTTTTCCGTTTTTTAATAATTTATTGACTACTTAAATCTTGTTTAAACGTTTAAAAGTAATTTTTCCAAATTTTCCTCACATTATTGTGGGATTTTCCTCCAACTTCATTCCAAAACCATTGTAAAAATTATAAAAATAAAAAAAATTTAAATCCATTAATTAGAAAAAGAGAATAATTAAATATTATATCAAAAAATATTAGAAATTAATCTTTTATAGCCATCAAAAACAGTTTTAATGTTGTAAATTCAAGTTCCCCGAATATTTACTGAATAACATAGTTTACCAGAAGTTCAGAAACATTGAATAAGAAATAAACTTAAAATAAAACGTTTTGGATCAGAAAAGGTAATGTAAATATAATCAGAGTTTTGGTGGACTTGGACTTTATTTTAAGTATCTTTCCAAGCATACTACTAAAAAATAGATATTTGCAATGCTGGTTAATCACTAATTTCCTTTATGATAAATTTATCCAATACTAAGGACAAAAATTCAGATTACTCAAAAATTAGTTAATACTATTATCACTAAAAGTATTCTTCTGGCAAAAAACTTATAGTTTTAAGTTCAAAATAATGTCTATACTTAATGAAATTAAAATGAGGGATAGCATGAAAAAGAAAATAATTTTATTAATTCTAGCAATGTTCATCCTTTCTTGTAGTGCGGCTTATGCTAAAGATGTGACCGCCATTCAAAAAGGCCCTGCTACAGCTAAAAAAGGTGAAAACATAACTCTTACTTATACCATTCATAATAATGGTAATTCAGACATATATAATGTAAGTGTAGCAGATCAAAACTTTTATAAGTTTTTAGGTACTATAAAAGCCGGACAAAGTAAATCATTCACTAACCGAGCCTATATTCCAACAGACAGAGAAGTTAAAGAGGATTTTGGACCTGATGCCACTGTATCCAACCCATTTTATATAGGTGGGGTTGCAGTGTCTTATCAAAATGCTAATGGTAAAACATTTGGAATTAACTCCAACTCATTAAGTATTCCCTTAGTATCAACTTCAACTAATAAAACCTCTGATGAAACTATTCAAGTAAATATCACTGAAATTAATAATACCAGTGCAAATCCATCCAGCCAAAGTATTATACAACAGATTATGGATCTGATAAATTCCATAATTATGTATGTCCAAAATATGTTTGTTCCTAATTCAAGTTAGGACAACTTAATTTCTTTTTTTATATTGAATTTTAGGATTTTTTGATTTTTAAATCGCTTTTTTTATATGCTACGAGCGCAGCATAGGTCACCCCCAATATTAAAGGTCCTAAAATAAATCCCACTATCCCCAATACCAGGGGCCCACATAAAAATCCTAAAAGAAATATCATGGGATGAATATCTGCATATTTTCCTGAGATTTTTGGTCTAATATATATATCACTCCCACTCAGGAAGAATCCGAACAATAAAACTATTATTCCCCTTAATATGTTTCCAGATGCAAGATCAAAAATGGCCATGACAGTGTAAACTGGCCAAGGCCCAATTATAGGTATTAACTGTAAAAACCCGGTTAAAATTCCTAAAAATAAAGCATACGAATAACCAAGAATATAGAATCCCACCGCAGCCATAATACCAATTATAAGTGCAGTTAAAAAATGTCCGTAAAATATGCTCTTTAAAACCAGGTCAACTTCCTTAGACATCCTGGAAAAAAAGCTCTTACGGTCATGAGGTATGGTTGACGAAACATAATCTGTAATTTTATCCCCATCTTTGGCCAAATAAAAAGTGGCTGTGAAAAATATGAATAATTGGAGAGCCAACGTAGGCAGTGATTTAATTAAGTCAACAGCATAATTTACAATTCCATTCAAGATTCCGTTGATAATAGAACCCATACTATTTAAAAATGAATTAATATAAGGATGGGCTGCGACCGGAAGATGTTGATGTAGACTAAGAGAAGTTTGATTTATTGTCTGATTGAAATTATTAGCACCTACATTTTTAGCAGCACCCACAATATACGGGGCTGAATTTACAATAGTCCCTACAGTATAGGCAGTTAAAGCTATTAAAGGAAGTATAACTATTACCATGGCCAGTATAATAGAGAGCGATTGATATCTGAAGTAAGGTTCAAGTTTCGAGGATATGGGCCTTATTCCGTAGGCAAAGATAGCGCCTAACAGGATCATATCTAAAACTGGAGATATAACTAATAAAGAGAAAATTGAAAGAATTAAAACCACGAAAATGGCAGAAGTGACCGTTCCTTTGAGTTTGTATATCATAATAATCCAAAATATTATAATTTAAATCTTTTTCGGCATTCTATTGATTAATAGTAGTTTCTAGTACCTGAAGCATCTCTATGATATTTTCCAAATTCTTTAATCATTTTGAGCTCATGACTCCAGAAAACCGGCCCTTCAACACATATTCTCCAGCCTTCATTATCCACACAGCACTGACCACACAGTCCCAGGGCACATTTCATATATCTCTCCATGGAAAATTGAGTGGGTATGTGGTGAGTATCCACCATATCAAAAATTCCTTTCATCATTAACTCAGGGCCGCATGTAACTGCCATATCATAAGAGCTATCTTTAAGTAAACCTTCAACTCGATCAGTAGCAAATCCTTGAAATCCACAAGTTCCATCATCAGTACATGTTAAAACATGAGCACCTGTTTTTTTCATTCTTTCAACAAAAAGAAGCTCGTTTTTTGTCATAGATGCACTTATTACATCTACATGAACACCCCTCTTTTGTGCATGGTCTACAAATGATGCAATAGGTGCCATTCCAATTCCTCCACCTATAGCTAGTATTTTTGATCCTTTAATCTCAAATCCTCTACCATATGGACCCCTTAAACCTAACTGATCTCCTTCTTCCAGTTCATGAATCTGTTGTGTGAAATCACCAACCTTTTTTATTGAAATACCAATTTTTTCTTCAATTGGGTCAATTAATGATATAGACATTGGTTTTTCGTCCTCAAAATTCCACACCATCATAAATTGTCCGGGTTGAGGATTATTTTCAGTTCCATCCATTTTCCAGTCAAATATTAATGTTTTAACTGTTTCAGATTCTTCAATTATTTTTTTTATTTCTAAAACATTTGGAGCATGCATTTTATCGCCATTAATAAATGATATAATTAATTTAATATATTTTTAATCTTTATTTTTATTTAAGCCAATCATACATGAGCTAATCCCACCATTTCATCTATATTCTGGAATTTATGCTCTATCATAAATTTTTCCAGACCCTGACAAATTTCAGCGAATATTTCAGGACCATTATACATGATAGCCGTTCCAATCTGGACAGCAGATGCTCCAGAATATAAAAATTCTACTGCATCCTGGTAATTGCTTATGCCCCCTACCCCAATAATTGGTACATTAACAGCAGCATAAACTTCAAAAACACATCTAAGAGCAACAGGTTTTATTGCAGGACCAGACATCCCTCCAAATCCATTAGATAAAATGGGTTTAGCCGTTTTTATATCTATTTTTAATCCAGGGCCAAGTGAGTTAATTAAAGTTATTGCATCCGCCCCTCCTTTTTGGGCATTAACTGCAATTTCAGTTAAATCTGTAACATTAGGCGTTAATTTTGCAACCACCGGTACGGAAACAGATTTTTTAACGGCATTTACAACTTTATACGTTAATTCAGGATCCTGGCCTATTGCCGCCCCACATCCACCCATGGCATGAGGACATGACACATTTAGCTCAATCATATCAACCATATCTTCGATTGAAGTGGCTAAATGTGCGAATTCATCAGGAGAAGCACCGTAAATAGATGCCAATTTAGGTATCCCTTTATCAATACTTTGAAGTTCTTTTTTAAATGTTTCAAGTCCGGGATTAGATAATCCAATAGCGTTTATAACTCCACCTGAAACTTCAACTGTGGTGGGATTTTTATATCCAAAGTTAGGTTGAATTGAGAATGATTTAGTTATTACTGCCCCTGCACCACACCTATAAACCCAGTTGAGTGATGAAGCAGTACTGCCCATAATTCCGGCTGCAAGCATAGTTGGATTTTTTAGTTTTATTCCACATAATTCAGTTTCAAGCATTGAATCCACCTTTAAATAATAATTCAGTGATAAATTGATTAACACCAACGTATTTTTTTAATTATCTCCAGTATTTAAACTTAGACTATTATTTTAACCAAGACTATTTGTAAATATTTCCAATTTAGGGGTTGTAAAGTTTAAAAAAACTTAAATGATTTAAATCATGTCCAACAGATTAATTTTTATGAAGTGTTATCTTAGCAGTTGTGTGGTCGGTTTTTTTGCCTTTAGTGAAGATTTGACTCTCTTGGATTATGAACTTTTCCCACCAAGTAAGATATCTCCACGGCTTTTAGCTATCCGTGAAGGGAAATTAGTGGATGAAGAATCAATTTTATTGAATAGAATAGTTAAAAAATACGATTCAATTATTATTGAAACGAATAAAGGAATTTTTAACTATAAAAACCTTAAAAACAGTGAAAAATTTAAATTTGAAAGCCCTAATCCCGGAGGAGAATATTTAAGATCGAATTTGATCCCCATTTTAATTGAAGTGGGGTCCATAACCGATGAATTATCTTTCAGATCAAGAATTCATACATTATACATTGAACTAACAAAACAGCGCATTCAAGAATCATCTGAAGCTGAAGACAAGCTTCTTATCCAGACCATTAATGCGATTGATGAAATTGATGAATCTCTTGGAAAGCTGGCTGAAAGAATAATGGAGTGGTATGGAATTCATTTCCCAGAACTTGACACCATTAAAAACCATGCAGCATATATAAATTTAATTGCCCAACATGGAAACCGCGACAATATGATTAAAAATGGTTTAAGTAGCTTTAATATAGATATTAAAAGCAGTATGGGTGCTGAAATAGAAGAAGAAGACCTCATCATTATTCAAAATTTTGCAAAATCTCTACATTCATTGCAAGAATCCCGCCAGTCCATGGAAGAATACGTGGATAATAAGATGGAAAAAATTGCCCCTAATCTACGTGATCTGGCAGGTGCATCCCTAGGTGCTAAACTGATAGCACACGTTGGTAGTTTAAAGCAGTTGGCTCTTTTTCCATCCAGCACCATCCAAATAATAGGTGCAGAAAAAGCATTATTTAGGCACCTGAAGACAGGCGAAAGACCCCCTAAACATGGACTTATTTTCCAGCACCCTGATGTGCGAGGGGCTAAATGGTGGCTTAGAGGAAAAATTGCCCGTGCTTTAGCATCTAAAATATCTATTGCAGTTAGAAAAGACGTTTTTTCTGGAGAACTTGACTCTTCTATAAAAGAAAGCTTTTTAGATCGTTTAGAAACTATTGAGAAAGAAAATCCTTTCCCCAAGAGAACTTCTAAAAGTAAAAAAGTAACTAAAACCAGTTCAAAACAGTTGAAAAAATACTCAAAAAAGAAGAAGAAAAAAAAGAAAAAGAAGAAGTGATTTTTTATCTGGAAAGTATTATTGATACAAGTAGAAAATATTATGATGAAGGTGAATAGATGTCTGATATTTTTCCCATAATCTATATTACTACGAGTATTGTTTCCATTATACTGGCCATTACAGCAATATGGTTCTCATTAAGTGTTGAAAAAAGATTAAAAATGAATTTTTTAAAACTTAAAGACCTTATTGAATTGCAGCATGACAGAACTCAGGAATTAATGAATAATATGCACGGTGAATCTAAAAATATCCAGAAAGTAGTTTACAAAACACAAGCAGATATTCATGAAACCTTAGAGAAAATGCAGAAAAACTGTGAAATATCTGATTTAAAAGATTATTTTAAAAAATAATATAAGTTTATAAAATTGCGGTGTTAATATGGAACAAATAGATGGTATAAACCATGCTTATTTCATGAATCAATCATTAGTTACTCCTAATCTAATTCTCGGCGAAAAAGTTTATGGGGAAAAATTATTAGAATGCGAAGGGCAAGAATACAGAGTTTGGGATCCTCGCCGTTCTAAATTAGGTGCTGCTATTTTAAATGGTCTAACCAATTTAGATTTATCCAATGACTCGAAAATATTATATTTAGGTGCTTCTTCTGGAACTACACCCTCCCATTTATCAGATATGGTCCCTGATGGTTTAATATATTGCTTAGAATTTTCCCCTAGAATGATGAGGGAGCTTCTAAGGGTCTGTGAGAAAAGAAAAAATATGATACCTTTATTAGATGACGCCACACGCCCTAAAAAATATTTAAATCTCGTGGAGAAGGTAGATTTTATTTACTGTGATGTGGCACAACCCCGCCAGAGCGAACTTTTCATGGAAAATATGCGGCTTTTTTTAAAAGACAAAGGACAAGGCATGTTAATGATAAAGGCCAGAAGCATTGATGTTACTAAAAAACCTCAAAAAATATTTAGAGAAGAAGAATCTAAATTAAAAACCCATGGATTTAATATACTGGAAAAAATCAAATTAGAACCCTATGAAAAAGATCACTTAGGACTTTTAGTTGAAATTGGTTTTTAAAGTATAATCAAATATCAACCCAACCAACTATCTTTGACATCTTTTAAAGTAATAGCTTCAGGAAGATAATTTTTCACCGTCCTATTTACAAAAGTAGTATAAAAACTATTGTTAGAAAATAATGTCTTAGGAATATTATCAATCTGAATTGCTCCGTCAAAAAGCATCATACACCTTTCAGAATACTCCGCAGCGAAATCAATATCATGCGTAGACATGACTATAGTTAAACCAGTATTTTGTAATTCTTTTAAAATATTTGCCAGATTTAGTTTTGATAATGGATCCAACCCCTTTGTAGGTTCATCTAAGAATAAAATATCTGGATTAATTAATAAAGATTTAACAATAGCTATTTTTTGCTTTTCACCACCACTGCAGTCGTAAGGATGCTTATTTAATAATCGGGACAAATTAAAAAGATCAATTAGCCTTTTCCTTTCATTCTCAGAAATAAATAGATCAGAAGACTTACTTGTGGAAAATTTTTCATTATTTAATTTATCAACAAAGAACTTTTTTAAAAAAGAGGGGTTCGGAGATTCAGTAGGCTGATGAAGATTTAAAGAGTTTAGTGATAGTTCTTCATCCACTGTTTGTTGAGAGAAATGAATCATAGGATTTTGGTTTACATAAGCAATAGTCATATCTTTTTTAAAATTAAGTTTGCCTTTTTTAGGAGTTATCAGACCAGATAAAATCCGAAGTAATGTTGTTTTTCCAGTTCCATTACCCCCCAATATGCTTATAAATTCTCCTTGTTTAATCTCAAAAGAAATCCCTTTTAAAACCAGATTATCTTTAATATATCCAAACCAAATATCTTCGCACTTTAATAATCTAGAAGTATCAAATATTTCTGAAGAATTAGATTCATCTAATTTTTTTACTAATGGATCAATTTGATGTTTATCCATTAATGATTCATTAGAAAATTCTTTTAATTTATTCTGTAGAAAAATTAACTCTTTACGTCCTTCACGTATGGTTATGGGAATTTCAACCTCATCTAAAAAGCGATATTTATTTTTTAAAGCAAAATGAATCTTTGTAACAGAAGGCAAATAATGAGCAAATATAGGATCAATTGATGCTTTTGAGCTTATTTGTCTGGCGTTGTTCATATATTTTATAGAACCTTCTTCTAAAAAAATTGTCCTGTCCACCATTGGAAATACGTTGTCTATTTTATGTTCGGTTATGATAATGGTAATAGAAAATTCTTCATTCAGCCTTCTTAGGATTGATAAAAAATCATGAGCGGCTATGGGGTCTAATTGTGAAGTAGGTTCATCTAAAAGTAGTAATTTAGGCTTTAAAACTAGTAATGAACAAAGATTTACCAATTGTTTTTGACCTCCAGACAATTCATTAGTATTTTTATACAAGTATTTATCCAAACCAAAAAAAGCTGCCATTTCGGCTACCCTATTTCTTATTTCTACCGTGTTTAAACCAATATTTTCTAGAGAAAAAGATAGTTCCTGGATAACATTATCTGATACTAATTGATCTTCGGGGTTTTGGAATAAAAACCCTATGTCACAAGCAGACTGTTTATCATCCATTTTTTCAATATCCACCCCATTATAACATATTTTTCCATTGTATACTCCTGTAGGGCGAATTTCTTTTTTCATACTACTTAATAATGTTGTTTTACCTGAGCCCGACGGACCACATAATAAAACAAAATCCCCTTGTTTTATTTCCATATTAATCTCTGAAAGAACATTTTTATCCTCTTTATCAAATTTGAAGTTGAAATCTTTAAAAGTAATTATTGCCATATTAATCTCTCCTTAAGTTCTAAATAAATTAGAGGGGATAATAAAATTAAAAAAGAAAAATAATATATGTTAAATGGATTATCGTGGAATGAATAACTTAATTGGGGATAAATCTCTATTCTACCCTGTCCCTGTACAAGTCCCCATACACAAATTAAAGTGAAAATAAAAATTAAACTTAAAAAGCAGTAATCTATTCTTTTGAATTTGAATGATAGATAACTTGTTCTAGGTGCAGTCCCATAGCCTCTAGCCTTCATGGAATTTGCAGTAATCATAGATTCTTCTAAAGACCAAGCTATCACCACAGCTAACATTTTCGTCTTATTGGTTATTTTTTCAACTTTGCCTTCCATTTTTTGGTTTTTAGAATATCTCCGTTTCAACTGAAAAACATTATTTACATCACTTAGACGGTGATTTAACATTGGAATAAATCTCAAAGCCATTATAACTATCATTGAAACATTAGGAAACTTTTTTGAAAAAATATAGAGCATTTCCTGATAAGAAACTGCCCGGTTGTACGAACTAAATAATAATATAATTATTAAAAGAGATAAACTCATTAAAATACCATATACTAACGATTCAAAAGTAATAAAGTAAGTTCCAATAAGATATATTTTTGTTGTCCCAACATGAGACACAAGCGGATTTAAAAATATGATTAATATGGACATAGGAATGAAAAAGCGTATTAAATTCTTAAAATCATTACTAATCCCTTGTAGTGCGATTAAGAAAGATACACAGATTAAGAAAGATATTAAATAGTAAGGACTATTGAAAAAGAAAGCAAAAATGATTAAAATCAAATAATAAACAATGTAAACCGCTGGATGAATTACAGTTAACCTCATGAATAAAACTTCCTTATGCAATTTAAATTGAAATCAATAATGCGGAAAATTTGAATAAATATAGTTTAACCATGTATTATGCACCATGAACTAATTTTAATCCAATTATTTAATATAGAATCATTTTCATTCAAAATGTCTTCATCAAAAATCGAAGTATCTATTTTTAAGTTGTGCGGAAGTGTTTTCATAAGCGAAATGGCTGTTTTTTTACCGATTTTTTCAGGAATTAAATTCCATTCTATCTCATCTAAAATATGTAAAATAGAAGAGAGAGTCGCCACCACTAAGGAGTTTTTCGAAAAAGTGTGCAAGTTTTCTAAAAATGTTTCTTTAGTAATCATTTCCATAGAACTAGCAATTCGCCAATACATTTCTTCATCAACCGCGAAACGTTCTAATCTTACCATCATGTCCCTTTGGAATTCTGGAGTTAAATTCGTTTGTTTTGCTAGTGCTGCTTTAGTTGCCTTAATAACACATCGGGCAATCAATTCGCCTAATTTAGAATGTTTACCTGCAATAGTGAGAACATTTTCACAGTCGAGACTGGAAATTATGGAGATTTTATCTGTCCCGGATCCAGTTGCAATTCCCGTTGAATACTTACTTGGAGCCATAAGCTCTTGAAGTGCTACAGTTTTAGCTTCTACTGCTGTCATAACAGCCCTTAAAAGGGTGCTTTCATGTAAATTAGCATTAATTATTAAGATAGTATTTATAGTTCCAGGTTTTAATTCAAAAAAATTAGATTTTTTTTCATAGAAAGATGCAGGATCACCTGCACGTCCCCCATTTACTGCAATACCTCCAGTAATTATAGCTGTAACTTCAATATCTTCAAAATATTCAGAAAATATAGCTACGTTTTGCATATCTGCTGAAGTAATCAAACCGGAAGTTTTTTCAGGGTGTAACCCCAATTTTATTGCAGTATTTTTCAAATATTCTGAAATATTAAGTCTTTTTTGGTCATCTGCATTTAAATCATTACTTTTTATTTGATGGTTAAATATGGCCTCTAAATTCTCATGATATCCTCCGTTTATCCAGGAAGTAGTCAAAGCATTCCTATTTGGAGGTAATTTAACAATAATTGAATCTTTATTGCGGTAAACTTTCTCACCCGAACCTGTTTGGAAAATAAGTTCAAAATTATTATTTATTTCACCCATATCGGATATTCCATATTTTAAATTCATAGAAACACTCTGAAAGAATTGATTCAATTTATATTTATCATATTAGACTTATATACAATAACCAAACTTTTATTAGTAAATTAACATTAATCTCTCTTAAAATTTTACTATCACGTTTTTTCTGGATTTTTCCGTTTAAAATTAAAAAATAAAAATTCTAGTGTCGTATTATTATTTTTTACTTTTTCCCTGTTTTAATATCTTCATGGCCGTCCAAATAAGTGCCGATTTTCAGTTTTAACAGGTCATACTATAGCAGCACACACCTCAGTCAATAGCTCTTCGATATGTGAAGCCAAATTTGTACCATCGAGAAACTTTGTGGGTCACCAGCCATATAATTTCATTTTACAATAGATCCCTTATTCGCAGGATCTTTTCAAACAAATCGATTTTCTAAAATTTTATTGTTTATTTATTTAAAATCCGTTTTTTAAATAAAAATGAAGAAAATGATTTATATCTTTGATTTATTAAAGCTGTTTATCACCATGATTCGCGGTTATATTTTTTTCAACGTTCATAGAAAAGATAAATTTGTTTTTAACCCGGGAAAATATTTTTTTAAATAGTCCATACAGTAAGACTAATAAAATGGCATTGATGGTTCCATGCAATAAATCAAAAGGTGCGCTTGCAATAAAAACGCCTATTATTGAATTTAAATTAACTGTGCTGAGGAAGGGTAACATGGAGATATCAGTAATCCACCCATATGCAAAGCCCCATATAAATCCAAAACTGGCCCTTAAATATACATTTTCAAGTTTTGAACTGAAAAGTCCTGCCGTGAAACCCATTAGACCCCAACCTATCATTTGAAAGACCGACCAAAATCCAAAGCCTAAAAACAAACTCATGACAAAAACAGTTAGAACTCCTGTAATAAACCCGGTTTCTCGTCCGAAAATTATTCCAGCCATAATTATTACAAATGAAGCGGCTTGGACTCCTGGAACAGCAGCTGTTGGTAGCATACCCATAACACAAACTGCTACCAATAATGCAACAAGTACTAAGTACTCCACATTGGGTTTTGAATTCTCAAAAATTTTTAAAAATCCCAATATAAGGCCAATAATCATGCCAATAAATAATATCCAAGCAGTTAAAGTTATACCATCCACTTTTTACACCTCTTGCAACTTTTACACCTTCACCTATATGAAAATTAATTTAGAATAATAAATAATTTTCCATTTTACTTTAAATTAAATAAAGTAAAATTGATATAGTAGATTGTGCAAAACCAGACATGCTTACATAAACACCATAGATTCATGTTCCTCCATAATTAACTCTATGGTGCATTGGGGGATCTATAATTTATAGATCCCTAATTAAATCCGAAAATAAATTTAAAACAAAAAATAGTTTAAAAATATATTAAAAGTTTACTGAAGTTTGGTGAAATTATTCCAGTTTTATTCTATAAGTTCTCTTCCAGCCATAGCAATTTCATGATAATCAAATGGAATTTGGCCAATTGTTTTATGACAATCATTTAATGTCATTTTTTGTAATTCTTTAGGATTAATCCCAGTTTTTTGGCGCATACCCAACAAATAATATTTAAAATCTGAGCCCAATGTAGCTCGTATCCTGTAACCTCTACCAATTGCACCTAACTCTTCTTTGTTCAAATCTTCAGTGACATCTTCTATTTTTTTCATTAATCTAGAATTAGGGTGCTTAAACGAGCCCATTTCTAAACCATCTATTACAGATATAGGTACATCCAGCTCTTTTGCCAATTCATGGGGAGTTTCATTTCTATATTTTCGGTATCCCCATACCAAATCTTTTAACTCATACATGATTTATCTCCTACTTTTTATAAAATTATTATGAAAAAACTATTATAAATACTTAATTATAAAAAAGTAATACTAAAATTAGTTAAACTAATCATAGAATAATAAAGTTAAAAAACCCGCTTTAAACATCCCAAAATACAAACAAAGTATTATTTTCGAATATTAAAAATCAAATTATTTTTTAGAATTTTCATGAAAAATGAAAGTTTTATATTAGATGATGTAGATATATACTGAATTGCCCATACATCATCTAACATGTGGCCATAATTTCACCTCCAGGGAATTGCCTTTAATACCCATTACTACTCCCACAGATGGCAATGACCCTGGAAGGTGAAAAAAACCTCAATTCTATTTTTAAAAGATTTTATCATTAATACCTATTAAATCTATTGCTTTTTTATCGTTTTTATTAAAATAAATTATTAAAAAATAGTTTAATGCTGCATGAAAAAAAATTAAAATTCAATGAACACAACCCATTAAATCTTGGAAACTATTTTATCTAATAATATTTTAGCGATCTCTTTTTTAGATCTGAGCGATATTTTTTCAATATCCTCATCAACTAATATTACCTGATTATCATCAGATTCGAATCCAGCCCCATTTTTGGAGACATCATTGGCCACAACTAAATCAGTTCCACACTTATGCATCTGCTCTTCAGCTAATTTAATAATATCCTCATCCGATACATCATACTCCGCCTTGAATCCCACTAAAAAGATATTCGGATTGATATTTTTTATTTGATCAATTATTTTTGGAGTTCTTTTTAAATTCAAATTTAAATCTTGAGAAGAAGATATTTTATGAGATTCAACTTTATGGGGAGTGAAATCGGATACTGCTGCTGCAGAAATAAAAACGTCAAAATCTTTAACCATTTTTAAGATAGTTTCATTCATTTGATAGGTAGAACTCAAATTTATAGTTTTTATGGATTCTGGTACTTCTACTATCATTTCACCGGCCAATAACGTAACATCAGCACCTTGAATAAAAGCTTCTTTAGCTATTTCCAGACCCATTTTACCAGAACTGCGGTTAGTAATTCCCCTTATAGGATCTATAGCTTCATAAGTTCCTCCAGCACTGATGAGTACTTTTTTACCTGAAAAATTACATTCTGAAATTTCTCGGAGTACATTGAGAACAATATCATCCATATAAGGAAATTTTGCTTTGCCTTCATCTAAACGCGGTAGGATAAATTTTATTCCTTCATCTTCCAACTTGTGAATATTTTCCTCAACAGCTTTATACATAGAATCATGCATTGATGGAACCATGATGATTGGAGTTTCATGGCCAAACGCAGTAATCAATAAAGAATTAATAGGATTATCCGATATTTTATAGGCAAATTTGCTAATTACATTGGCAGTGGCCGGTGCAACCAGTATTAAATCAGATTGAGCATATTTAACATGTTCAATTTTTCCAGTAAGATCCAAGACAATATCACGTCCCGTTGCAAATTCCATTGCATAGGGATGAATAATATGACAAGCATCATCACTCATAAAACATTTAACACTAAATCCCTGTCTTTTTAATTCACGAGCTAATTTAACAGATTCAATTGCTGCCACACTTCCAGTAACACATAAAACGATTTCCATAGATTATTCCCCATCTGTTTAAATGGTAATTAACGATCATCTACCACAATTTGGGCTTCCTCACCAGTTAAAGTTTTAATAATGCTTTTTAACATGTCTAATTTAGCAGGTATTCTTCGAGCATCGTCTTTCATAACCCGAATTTTATATTTTTCTTGGCCATCAGTCCCGTAAACTATATTTATTCCAGAAATTCGAGCAGGTGCAAGCATATCCGTGGCTACTGATTTCAAATCTGAATTTTCTCCTACAACCCGAACCTTTTTTCCAATTTCTTTAGATATGGCCCTTACTATTTTTCCGCCCTTACCTATTAATTTTCCTACCTGATCCTTTTCAGTAACAATGATGACCACATCATCCACAACTATGGTCTTTTTAAATCCTATTTTACCATCACCTAGATTGTAAAGTATTTTTGCAATGTCTAACTCTACTTGGGTTACTTCACCACTCTCGAGCTTGTTTTCACATCCTTGACATAAAATACCACTTTTTAAACAGACATCGCATATAGGTAACACCATTCTCATTCCTCCTTTTCTTTTGTGATAAATAAATATGATTATCGCGAGAATTTACGTTTTAGGTCAGTAAATATAATTTAATTAATTAAGGCCACAAAATAATGAAAATATAAAAACATTGAAAACTGCGTTTATGCGTTTATTGAACACTCGTACGCGTTATTAAAATAAAAAACATCCTTATAAGCAGTTAATATAAATGTCTTCCAATAAGTGACCAATGAATATAATTCTATTGAAATTCTGAGAATATAAACTTATACATTAATGTAAAAAAATCCAATATAAATTCAAAAATAAAAATAAAAAAAGAAAATAAAAAGATTATTCAACCTGGAATGAATAGGTTATCAGGTCAAAATTAGTTTGTTGACTATTAAAGTCCTCTGGAAGAGTTCCACAAAGAATCACATATATTTGGCCATCTTTTTCAAGCCATGTAGCTCTTTCTTGTTTCACAACCCCACCTACTTCTACTTTATGAATATTTTCATATGCAGTGACACCATCTATTGTCAGAGTACGCTGTGAAACCAATTCATATCCAGTCATATTTGCATATCCTGCATAAGTAGCATCATAAGTTTGTTTTAGTGTTTGGCCAGACGGTAAAGCAATAGTTTGAATTACAGCCAATGTATCAATATTACCACTGGAATCCTGACTATCGGGATCGCCTACAATAGCGATTGTATTTGGTGTAGTGCTTGTTAGATTACTTATCCATGACTCAGGATATTTAAAAGTAATATTATCTTGAGAGTATGTTTTCGCGGGAATATCAGGAACCACATTTGTTCCATTGGATGTTTGGTTTGTGTCCCCTGAATCAACACAACCCGAAGCAAATATCACCGCAACCATTAAGACAATTATAGGTAGATATTTTTTCATTTTTAACCTCCTTATCCGTAATATTAATTATATTAAGAAAATTGAATATATTTTTCTATTTAATCTCCATTCAATAATAAAAATTAAATAGTTATTAATATAGCAGGCCAAAATGAGTAAATTCCTTGAAAAAATAAAAATAAAAAAAGAAAATTAACCAGTGATTTTGAAACTATCTATAATCAAGTCAAAATTCTGTTTTTCGTCTTCAAATTGGTTTGAAAGAGCACTACATAAAATAACATATACATAATCCCCACTTTCAATCCATATTGCCCTTTGAGTTTTTTGCACACCATTATCATACATGGTGTAAACATTATCCATTGCTTCAAAACTACCCACAGTTAGATTGCTCTCTGAAACCCGCTGGTAACTCGAATTATCGAATAAAGATGCATAATTTTGTTGAAACATCTTATCAAAGGTACCATTAACTTCTCTTTTCTGAATAGAAACCACTGTTTCGGCAAAACCTGTTTGAGCATTAACTGACCCTGGATCTGCCACTGCCACAATAGTATCATTAGCTCTGGAATTAGCCACTACCCATGTACCAGGATAAGAAAAAGAAACATTATTCTGGGCAATGGTTTTTGTTTGATTGGTTTTTTCATCAGAACTGGAAGTGCATCCCGAAGCGAAAATTACTAGAGAAATAATCAACACTACTAAAAAGTACTTTTTCATGACTTCTACCCCTGTAATAAATTTAAAAATAAAATTAAATAAGGAATGCGTCTAATTTAACATATAAACTAGGTTATTCCCTTAAGCAGATTACTGATCACCAGTAGTTGATTCATCCTTTTCATTGTTTTCCTTTTTACTGTTGTCATCTGTCTTTTCTTTTTTATTTGTATCGTCTTTATTAGTATTATCTGTTTTTTCCTTGTTATTGGTATCAGAATCGGTTTCAGTTTTCTCATCATCAGATTCTTTTTGATTGTTATCGCTGCTAGTAGTATTGGTTAAAATAGTAGCATTGTTAACTAGTGGAAATGCCGTATCATTTACAATAACTGGGCTTTGTCCAGTATCAACAGGTGAATTTAAAAGGTAAACCCCGAAGCCAGTCCCTACAAAAAAAGCAATAGCTAAAAATACCATAGCTAAAATACTATACTTAGAATATCCTTTCTGATCTTTGGCTCGTGTTTTTAGAGGAATTGGTTTTCTGACAAATTTATTTACTAATTCTTCCTCTTCTTGTTTATCTTTTTCAACTTTGCCCTTGGTAACCCAATGGTCCAAAGATTTTTCATTTGTGCCCCGGCCTTGCATTTGCCTGATTCTATTGGCAGCATTTAAAGTCTCTAATTCTTGAGCGTATTCACTTTTTAATGACTGGTATTTACGTTTAGAAATTTTACCTTCTTCAAAATCGGATTCCAGCTCTGCGAGACTTTTCAAGAGTTTATTTTTATCTTGGCTAATCTTGATCATCTCCTTCATAGGATATGAAACTATAATTTTTTATATGTAATTTTATCTTTTTAACATCAAAAAAAAATGATGTGTGATTTAATAAAAGTGATATTATCTATTACAAAATAATGATTGTTATTCAAACATTATAAATGAATTGATTATTTTGATATATACAGAATAAGTAGAATAAATACTTTGCATATGAAAAGTCAAAAAAACACGAATCACACCAATTAAAACCCGAGTACTTTTTATCTATTTTCAGAAAGAAAAGGGGATAAAACTAAAAATTTCGCTTATCCGAATTCTAAATTGGATATGAACCTAATATCTTCAAAAAAGGAGTTCTATGGTTAATCTTATCCAGAATTTTTTCAACATTTCCTTCCAACCTATGGCCTTCAAAGTCTATGAAGAAAATGTATTTACCTAAACCTTTTTTTGAAGGTCGGGATTCTATTTTAGTTAAGTTGATTTTTTCACTGGCAAAAAGACCTAGAATTTCATATAACCCTCCGGGACAGTCTTCAGAAAGAGTGAATGCAATGGATGTTTTATCATTGCCTGTTAATGGATGGTCCTTTTTGGCCAATACAATGAACCGAGTAACATTATTTTCAAAGTCGTGAATATCTGATAAAATAATTTCTAAGTCATACAGTTCTGCTGCTCGTTTAGTCCCAATTGCCGCAGCTTTATTTTTTCCTTTTATAAATTTAGCTGCTGCAGCCGTGCTGGATGTGGAATGTGTTCTTAAACCTAAATTTTCCAGAAAAATTCTGCACTGAGCTAATGGTTGGGCATGTGAATAAACAGAATCAAGTTGATCTAAAGTTACACCTTTGTTTACCAGCAAATTGTGACTTATGGGAAGAACAATTTCCTGTTCTATTTTAATATCATAATCTTGGGCCAATAAGTCCAAAGTAACACCTACAGGACCTTCTATAGAATTTTCAATAGGAACCACTCCTTTTACAACTTCTCCAGATTTTACTACTTCTAAAACTTCAATAATAGAATCAAAAGCTAATAAATGACTATCTAAAAGGGAAGCTGCTTCTTCAGTGAAGGTTCCTGCTGGACCAAAGTAAGCAATTGTAAAGTTAGAATCATGCTTTGAATTTTTTTCTTTCATCTTTCACCATTAGAAAATATTTTTTAATATCAAAAAATAGTATTTAATCCCATCCAATTATAAATTTATCTAAAATGATATTGCAATAATTTAAAATAAAATAATTATCCAAAAGGAGAAAAGAATTAATATAATCCCCCATTGAGATAATTAGTAACCTTATCCGTAGTTGCCTGATGATTTCTTCGAATTAAAGCTTTCCCATCATTATACTCAATAAGCATAGCAGAAACTCCTAATTGATTTAGATGTCTTAAAAATTCTTCTGCTTCCGCCTTAGTTTCAACATCAATTATTGCATCTTCCACAGCAGGTTTACCCTGAGCAATTTGTTGAATTATTTCCATCATTGGATAAATAATAGATTCACCCATTCTTTGAGCTCTTTGGCGAAGTTCTTCTTCTGATTCATTCATTTCATAAGCCTGAAATCCTTCTCTAATCACCCGACTAAAAAAGAAAGCCCTGCCAAAATCAAATGGAAATGTGAAAGCATATTTTATCTCACGGTCATGTGCCTGGGAAGCTGTATATTTTAGTGGATAAATCTCCATGTCAGGATGTTTCATCACTACACCCTCTCTTTCTTCTAAACCAATCTGAATAATAATATCTCTAATTTTTTCAACTGCATCTTCAGCTGGGAAAATGCCAAAAAGGCGTACTGGAGGAAGACCATATTCTTTTAAAAGTTCTCTTTTCTCTTTAACAGTTAATGGATCATTGGTGAGTTTACGTCTAATATCGAACACACGGAATCCTAATTTACCTACTTCCGGATAGTCATGTGAAACATATGGATTATCAATACCTACCATTTCTCCACATAAAACAAGTTCAGGATTATCTTTAAAGAATGTTGACAAATCCATTAATTCCTGGGCTTTTTTGGTGGTGAATGGACATATATATCCCCCCCTGGTAAGAGCAACAATCTTGGAGAATTCATCCTGTTTTGAAGATGTGAGTGAATCTACCTCCATTGAATAGTTTATACAGGCGATTCTCACATTGTATCCATTCAATTTCTCTTCAACAGCTATTTCATCGCCAAAATGTTTTCCTAACGTGGGAGATAGCATTAAAGTTCTTCGTATTTTTGGAAACCCACGAATAACTTCAATATTTTTTGATAAAAATACAACTGTACCGGATTCAATATGTCCTACATCTTTCTTAAATTGAAGTGTAGGGATATCCATAGACTTATAAAATTTAATATTTCCTTTTTTAATGGATTTTTCTAAATTTTCAGATTTTATACCCAGTATTTTTTGAACCTTTTTTTCTAAAAAATCTTCTGATATAATATGAGAACTTAATTCACATTCAGGACAAATATAAAAAAAATTAATAAGGGAGTTTTTTCTTCTCCAGTCCACTTCCATTTTTGAATGGCACTCGGGACAGTTAATTTTAGGAAAAATTAGCTAACCCCCTCCATTTCAACAATAAGGTCTATTAAATCGGTTTTAGTTATAAGACCCACTATTTTATTTTCTTCATCGACTACTGGATATCCGCTGCATCCTTGGTCTAACATGGTTTTAGCTACTTCTGCAATATTTGTTTCGGCAGATAATGATTTGATACCCTGTGTCATAACATCTTCTACCAGAATGTTTCTTATTCTGGCGGCTTTATGTTTATCTGGAACTAATTTTCTAAAAGATATCATGGAGTTAGCAATATCTTTCGCAGTCAATAAACCTGCCATTTCCTCATCTTCCATTACCATTAACCGCCCAACTTTAGCATCTATTAATAATCTTCTAGCATGGACAATCCGATCATGAGGCGCAACAGTGATAAGTTCCGTGCTCATGGAATCGGTTACAGCCTGATTTTCATATGCTTTACCTTGGCAAGTGTCAATGAAATCAGATTTGGTGACAATACCCACCATTTCGCCATCATCCATTACTGGCATTCCACCAATATTGTTTTCCAGCATCAAATTAGCTGCTTCTCCAATATTTGTTTCCATATCAACAGTTATAATGTCATTGCTCATAACAGTGGATACATGGAAATGTGAAGGGGCTAAATTTCCGTATTTAGAAGATCCTAGTTTTTTTGCAATGTCTTTTTCAGTTATCATCCCTACAAGTTCTTTTACATGGTCGTTGTTGGTATTAATCACTGCGAGGCGAGATATTTTATTTTTTTTCATGACTCTTAATGCATCACACACATTTTGATCTTTATCTATTGATACAACATCGCCTGACATTATACTTTTTACTCGCATTTAAATCCCCTGATTTAATTTATATCTATCTAAATTTTTTTTATGGAATATGAAATAGGGAGGATTAATGTTTCGCGTTTTAACCCTCTTTTTAACGATTTATTGGATCCCTTTAATTATATCCGTTTTAGTTATTATCCCCACTAATGCATTGTCTTCTACAATTGGAATTCCACTAATATCTTTATCCAGCATTATTTGCGCAGCTTCAGATGCATTGTCTTCTGGAGAAAGTGTAACTAAATCTTCAGTCATGATATCCCCAGCAGTAACCATTGAAACCATACGAACATTTCTTTTGCCCTCACCTTCAACTGGCCGGATAAAATCTATTTTTTCCACATTCACTCCAGTTTCAGGATCTTCTACATCTGCAAATGAAATATTTCCAGAAGTAATTATGCCAACAGGAGTATTATCTCTGATCACTACTGTCCTGCCGATGTTTTTTTCTTCCATTATACTAATTACATGATTTATGGCGTGGTTTTCATTTACAGTTATCACTTCTGATGTCATTAAATCTGAAACTTTCCATTTTGAATTGAATTTGTTTTCATAGATTTTTATCAGGTCTGTTTTAGTTATTATTCCAGTTAAGCCATCTTGATCAATCACTGGAAGGGAACTAATGTCTTTTTTTAACATTAATTCAACTGCTTCTTTTATATTATTACCTGGAGAAATTGTGATTAGATTAGAGTTCATAACCCTTCTGATTGCGATTTTATCTATGGGTCTTCTTCTCCAAGCAGCGCCATTTCCTTTTAATCTATGAGTGATGTCTCTTTCAGTTACGATCCCAACAGGATCGCCCTCCAGATTAACAACTATAATTCGGCTAAATCCGTGTTTAAGCATTAAGTTTCGGGCGTATGCTACCTGTTCTGTATCCTGTATCACCACAACCTCGTCACTCATAGCATCTTTTATTTTCATTAAATCACCTGATTTATCAATTCATGGATTAGTCATTCATTGTTTTTATGGCTTTTAACATGTCACTTTCAGTTATTATTCCTAATAATTCACCATCTTTGACAACAGGCATTCCACCGATTCCTTTGTTTTCCATAACTTCACAGACCGCACCTAAACGACTATTAGGGGCCGTAGTTACTACTTCATTTTCCATTATTTCGGTTATTTTGTTATCCAAAATCTCTGCGGCACTATTAGAAGTCATATTATTAAATGCTTTACTTTGGCCTAAAAATTCTAGGATATCTGTTGCAGTTACAATACCCACTAATTTTTCATTTTCAGGATGAGGAGTTCTTCTTTCTTCACCTACAACTGGAATTCGCCTCAATTTGTTTCTGACCATTATTTTAGAAGCGCCTTCTATAGGGGTCCCAGGTGTGGTGGTGATGACATCAGTACTCATGAAATCTTCTACAAGTTCATCAGTCAGTACCCCTGCCATTAGTAGAGCAAAATCTCGCTCAGAAACAATACCCGTAATTTTTTCGTCTGCGTTTATTACAGGTAACGCCCCTACTCCGTTTTTAAGCATTATTTCAACTGCGTCGTTAACTGAATCCTTGTTACTCAAATGGTATACATCCCTAGCCATTATTTTTTTCACAGATTCATTTATTGCCGCTAAAAAATTGTCCTGATATTTTTCTTCCAGAATTTTGAATTTATCTCCACCTCCTAAGAAGTCCAGGATATCCATAGAGGTCACAATTCCTAAAAGTTTTCCTGTACCAGGGTTGGTAATAGGAAGTCTTCTAAATTTGTTTTTGACCATTATATCTGCCGCTTCCTTAATGGTTGCAGTTTGTGGTATGGTAACCACTTCTTTTTTAGCGATGCTCATTACATCGCCTTCGTGTTCAAAGGATCTACTTTCAAATTCTATGGGCCCACGGTCCATAGACTTTACTATGTTTATGGTGTCTTTTCTTCTCATTCATACACCTCTCTAGGAGATATGCTTACACTATGTAACTGAATGAAATTCAAACTAAAAATAAAAGTCTTTAAAAAGTTTTTTTGGTCTGAATGACCACAAATTCCCTTAATAATGTAGTTAATAACTATCATAATTTTTTTCATATTAAGGTTAAATTGAATTTTAGTTATAATTGAGAGTTTTTTTAGATTTTCTAGGGGTTTCCAGTTGATTCAAGAATATGTGATATTTTTGAGTGTTGTGTTTTCAACTGATATAAGGCTTTAAAATATCTTCTCTTGAAACTATGCCTATCAATTCAGATTCTTTAGATTTATATGATTCTTTTTTCACATAAACTGGATTTTTAACAACGGGCAATCTACCAATATCCATGTGAACAATTAAATCCGCGGCTTCTTCAACTAGCATATCAGAAGTACCAACTATAGGTGGAGTTTGCATCACCTTTTCTACTGGAATAGATCGCTTTATTTCATCCGATTCTTTACCTATTCGAGTATGGCCAGAAGTAATTAGATCTTTTCGAGTTATAATGCCAATTAACTTTCCTTTTTTCATAACAGGAAGTCCTGAGAACCCGGATTGATCCATTTTATTCCATACTTGAGAAATAGGATCTCGATAGTCGCAATATACTACATTTTTTGTTTTTATTTCGCCCAAAGTCTTTTTATTAGGTTTAGCTCCATTTTCAATAAGACTTCGCAAAATATCTACAACACTTAAAATTCCCACCAGTTTCATTTTTTCGCTGGACTCCACCACAGGAGACTGTATCTCCTCGCTAGAAATAATTTTTTGAGCAGCATCCATCAAATCCATCTCTGGAGTTAAAAATAGTTTTGGATGTCCCATTATGCCTCTGGCTTCTATATTGGACTTTGTGGCGGAGATATTTAACATATCCCCTCTGGTAATTAAACCTTTTAAGTGGTCATTTTCGACCACAGGGATGCAGCGGAAGTCCTCTTCCCGGAATATAGATCGTACCCTGGTGGCATTGGTACTTATAGAAACAGTGACCGGGTTAGAGGTCATAACCTCTTCCACATTCAAATTATTCACCCTCTAAATCTTCTTTGCACTCCCCACATACATACTTGCCATCAATTTCATCTAAATAATCTTCAAAATTGCCACATACTTCACATGCCCCTGGAACGGGTCTCTCTCCAGTAGGATAACTTACCTGGTTTTCTTCAATACGAGCATTTTCAACAAGTATTTCTGTGAGTTCTGGTGAAACCGCCATAACATCAGTTGATGTTAAAATACCCACTAGCGCACCATCATTTACAACAGGTAGTCTCCGTATACTATTTTTTGCCATTAATCTAGCAGCTTCATTTAATTCACGCCCAGGATTTATACTTATAATGTTTTTAGTCATTACTTCGCCAATTGTAATTTCACTGGCCAAGATATCCTTGGAAACAACTTTTCGAATGATATCACTTTCAGTTATAACACCTTCAGGTTCAGAATTGCTTTTTACAATCAGACTACCTACTTTTATGTTAGTCATGAGCAAGGCTGCTTCTGCAACACTGATTTTAGGATCTACTGTTACCACATTTGATGTCATGGCATCGTGTACTGTCACTTTTGTTTCCATTTCCATCTATATAACCTCCTATCGAACATGTAGAAGTTTATGAACTTGAGGTATTGTTAATACTTCCAGTTGTTCTCCTGCTATTTCAGACATTTTAAATAATCTGGGAGAGTGCTGAATCCAATACTCCAGTGGACTGGCAGGTTGAATCACCATTGGGACTTTGGAAGGATCTGATATTTCTGATCGAATACTTTCAGCAATGAGGCCCAAAGAGTCCACTTTAGTAGAAGGCAACACAACTACTTTACAATATGTATTTACCCCTCTTGATATTAAAATGTTTATGACTTCCATCTCACGATCAAATAGATCATTTGCATATCCATTGGCAAAATGACCGGGTAACTTTATATCCACTGAGGCATGAGTTATAAGACCTGCAATTTTCTTAGCTTCCTTTGGTAATGATCCATTAGTCTCCAAAAGTGATTTAAATTGATTTTCTTTTAAAAATTTTTTTATAAAATTCGCTTGTAAAAGTGGTTCTCCTCCGGTAAAAGAAATAGAATGGAAATCAGGAGTCATGACACTTTGTATTTTTCTCAACAAGTCTTTAGAAGTAGTTTTATCACCGGCCGCAATATCTCTACTTTCAGGAGTATCACAGTACATGCAGTTTAAGTTGCATCCGGCAAATCTGACAAAAATTTGTCTTCTGCCAATGAGAAGACCTTCACCCTGAATGCTAGAAAAAATTTCCATAACCGGTGCGTTCATAATATTTATCCTTTTAATAAATAATACTCATTTCAATATTATCCTCTTTTACATATATTTTGGTTTTTAATATAATTAAATTTATTTATTTTTACCTGAGGACATTCAATGCCCCTTAGTATAAAAAGCACCCTGACCAATACCTTCATTTACACAAATCTGTACACTGGATATTTTAGCGCCTTTATCAATCAATTTATGAAAAATCTGTTCTGCAAAATATTCTGCCAGGTCTTCTGCAGAACTGGATTTTAAATCTAAAAGAAAACAATCTTCTCGAGGCAATTTATAATCTTTATCTGCGATAGTAAATTCCACAGCACCACCTATCGACTTAAATGTGATTAAATCATTTTCCAGGGGAATTAACACTTTATGATCCAGTTTAGCACATACTTCCCGCACTATTCCTTTAACTTCTTTAAAATCAGCCACAAAGCCAAATTTTCCACTGCGTTCGCCTTCCACTTCAACATCCACAATATACGAATGTCCGTGAATACAACCACATGAATCATGTTCCGGGATCATATGCGCTGCAGAAAATCTTAAATTAGCATGTATACCATTCATAACAATTTTCATTATAATAACCTTTTATTTACTTATTGGAAACTGAGTCCTCATACAATTAATCATTAACTTAAAATTTTTAAATCTTATAAATGATTTTGAGATTTATATATTATAGTTTATTACATTAGGAATAAATAATCCCTTTAACAAGTAAAAATAAAATAAAATAAATTTAATAAAAACTTCTTGTTTTAGTTATATCCTGTTCAATATCATTTATTTCATCAATATAATTCTTTGAAACATTATTTATCAGATTTACTATGTCTTTTTCGTTAAGTGATTCATTGCATTCAAAAAAACCTATGGTTTTTACATCATCCGGAGTACCTTCGCTGGTAATATTCATTCCCAAGTGGATTTTCATGCTGGTTGGTGATATGGTAGCTATAGAAACTGTGAGTTTTTTAGAATTAACAAATAAATCATCACCCCGCCTTTTACATTCAATGCCAAAAGACCTAAGTTCTTCTTTTAATAACATTACCAGTATTCTCTGACGGTGATAGCAGATTCTTATATCCGCCGGTTGACAATCAAAGTGTTCCACTATAAAATGTGCCATATTATCTGATTTTATTTCTAAACCTACATCTTCAACATCCACAATATTTTCAGCTTTAATTTCCATAGGACCCATCCAAGAGATAATACTGGAACCTTTTATACCATATTTATCCAAGGCCCATAGAGGTTGTATGGGACTGCCATCATAACATGATGTTTCCTTTAAATGTTGATGAATAATTTTCATAGTTCAACTCCGATTTCAATAATAATTTCATCTTTATCTTAGTATTCCATAGAAGTGATTGATTGTGCCATTTATGAATTGATTGATCCAGATATATAGCTTCAATATATCCACACATCCCAATCCGAATCAATCTATTTTGATTAATAGTCTTTAAGTCAATTTTAAGGATTCAAAACGTCTTTAAAAGTACTATGGCTCTTCAAAACGCACAATTTAATATTATTAAATGCTATAAGTCATTTTTCAATATCCACCCCATAGTCGAAGCATCCTATCAGAAATTACCTGGATGAAATAGATACTTTCAATAAAAAAACTCCCGTCCAATAGATGCTATCCCCAATAACCTTTATAAATTTTATTTACACCATTAATTATTCTTAACCTGCTTATTAAAAACAGCCACAGCAAATAATATTTCATCTTCAAGGTCTTTTTATTGTAGAGCCTGATATTCTATCTAAATACATTTGGGTGAATTCTTTTGGCTGCCAGATTATCCCCTATATTTGAGAGCACCATTATCTAATAATATTTAATAGTATCATATACCACTTAATAAATTATGAGAGCCCGACCCCGAGATTTCATATATACCAAGGATGATTTGTTTTTTGCCACCACATCATACCTGCATCCTGAAGACAGGATACTGGCCTTCTTACGTTATATTCCTGACGATGAAGGAGAACGATCCATAAACGGTCAAAAATATTCCAAAGTTGATTCAGAACAGGCTTACAATTTTCTTAAAGAAAATTATCCCCATTATTTATATGAATGCGATAATACCCGAGTGGAAATGATGGGAGTACCTTTAAATAAGATAAAAACTATTTTAAAGCCTAATGAAAGATTAAAAGAACTTAAAAAGGAAAATTCTGAAGATCCTTTGCTTCAAAAAGTTATTTTAGTGGCTGACACATTCCATGAAGAAGCAAGCATTCCCTATGATAGCATGGGGATTTCTGGATCAATTCTACCGGGTCTTTATGATCCAAAAAATTCAGATATTGATTTCGTTGTTTATGGACTATCCAATCATCGTTTAGCCATGCAAACTTTTGCTAAACTCAAAGATAATAACAAAAATGGAAATTTTTTTAGTATAGACGACGAATACTGGGAAAAAGTATATAACAAACGGATAAAGGATTCCACATTGAGCCTTGATGAATTTTGCTGGTATGAAAAAAGAAAAAACAATAGAGGAATAGTTAAAGGGACTCTTTTTGATATCCTAGCTACAAAAGAATGGAATGAAATTAAAGGAGTTTGGGGAGATACACGCTATGAACCTATGGGTTTTATAACTGTAGAATGCACAGTTTCCAATGCTCTTGCTGCATTTGATAACCCCGCGACATACGAAGTGGAAGACATTAAAATAATAGACGGTCCCCATGTTGAAATCAAGGAAATTGCATCATTTACCCATACTTATTCGGGGCAAGCATTAGAAGGTGAAAAAATAATATCTCGAGGGAAATTAGAAAAAGTCATTGGTTCCCAGGAAACTTATAGAGTGGTGGTAGGAACAACCAGAGAATCATTAAATGAGTTTATAAAACTAAAAAAATCCCCAACAACACCCTTATAAAAATAAAAATGAACTATTATAAAAATTAGATTACAGCTAAATGATTGGTTGAGAAATAGCAAAATATAAACAATTGTTATATTATATTAAATGGAATACAGGACATAACCAATCCGAAAGTATTAATATATTCTTATATCATAATACTAACAACTTTATTGTCATAATCATATTATCATAAAACCATATTTGGAGAATTTACATGGATAAAAGTACCATAAACATCGGCCTTATTGGCTTTGGAACTATAGGATCCGGTGTTGTAGAAATATTCAATCAAAACTCAGATTTAATAGAAAAAAAAACTGGAAAAAAAGTTAATCTAAAAAAAGTTGTAGATCTAGATATAACTACAGATCGGGGCGTTAAAATTGACCCATCACAACTATCTACAGATGTTAACGACATTTTAGAAGATCCAAGTATAGACATAGTTATTGAATTAATTGGAGGATATGAACCAGCACTTGGATTTATTTTAAAAGCTATTGAAAATAGGAAACATGTTGTTACTGCTAACAAAGCTCTTTTAGCAAAACACTGGAATGAAATAATGTCTGCTGCTGAGAAAAAAAATGTTAGAATTTCATTTGAAGCTAGTGTAGGTGGAGGTATTCCTCTGCTTCAACCCTTAAATGAATCATTAGCTGCAAACAAAATAGAAGCAATTTATGGTATAATAAATGGTACTGCAAATTATATTCTAACAAAAATGAGCAATGAAGGACTAAATTTTGAAGAGGTATTAAAAGAAGCTCAAATAAAAGGTTATGCGGAACAAGACCCAACATTTGACATAGAAGGACATGATACAGCGCAAAAATTGATTATTTTAACTATTTTAGGATTCGGGGCTTACGTAAAACAAGAAAAATTCCATGTAGAAGGAATTACCCATATAACGTCTGAAGACATCAAATTTGCTAAAGACAACCATTACGTTATCAAACTCCTCGGAATTTCCCAAATCATTGATGGAGAATTAGAAGTTAGAGTACATCCGACATTAATACCTAAAACCCATTTATTAGCCTCTGTAAATGACGTTTATAATGGAGTGTACTTGGTTGGGGATTTCCTTGGTCCGGCCATGATGTATGGGCAGGGCGCAGGTATGGAAGCCACCGCCAGCGCAGTTTTAGGAGATTGCATAGACATTATTAACAATCCATTGAAAAGAGTACCTTACGGGCCACAGAAAAGTCTGGTTAAATCCATTAAGAATATTGAAGATGTGACCTCGAAATATTATATTCGATTAACTGCTCTAGATCAAGCAGGAGTTCTACAAGCAGTTTCAGGAATTTTAAATGACTTTAATATTAGTATTGAATCCGTTCTCCAAAAGAAAACCAGCAACGGAGATAAAGTACCAATATACATGGTAACACATGAAGCTTCAGAAAAAAACATCCGCCAAGCCCTTACCATTATAAATCAGTTAGAAGTGGTTCAGAGCCCCAGTTTATTTATCCGAATTTTGTAGGGGTCAAACCCTATTTTTTTTAAAAAAATAGTAATAAAATAATAAAATATAATATGAGGTGTCTTATGACAATAAAAGTATCGTATATATCGGAGTATTTGTTCTGTCCACTGAAAATTTATTATAGATATCATCTAGATGAGAATGAAACAAGTATGAACAAATCTTTAATAAAGTTGCATTTGCATCAAGATTTCAATGAATTAATAAAAAATAATTTATGGTACGTAAAAAAAGGCATGGATTTAGTAGAAATAGAAAATATTCTTTCAAAAGATCTTAATCAAGTCATAGAAAAAAATTTAGAAATATTAAACATTGAAGAAGAGCCATCAGTCCAATTAAATCATCTAAAAAAATCAATGTACGAAAAATATGTCTTCGAATCACAGTTTATAGCATATAAAATAAAATTAATTGCAAATAATCTTCAAAAAGATGGTTCAGAACTAAATGAGATTTTATTTCCACCTCATATTCAAAGTTACAGCATATATGATCCCAGTTTAAGTCTTGCAGGAAATATAAAAAAAATTGAAATAGTTGATGGAAAATATTATCCTGTTGAGATTAAATTATCAAGCCCTCCACTGCGTGGGGTTTGGGATTCTGATGCTTTGAAAATTGCAGCATATTCTATCCTAATTGAGCAAGAATTTGATACAGAAGTTTTAGTTGGTTTCATAGAATATACTCATATAATGGAACGACGACCAGTAACCATTGATAGCGAATTACGAGAAGGATTGTTTAGTGTGCTGGATGATATCAGGGACATTGCTTATCATGGATCTGTTCCTGAAATAGAGATTAACATCAATAAATGTTCAAAATGCAAGTATTATGAACTGTGTCATGGCGAATATAATTCTTAAGGAAAACTATTTAATTTTTAATTACATTCTAATTGTTTGTCTTTAAAAGACAGAGTTCTAATCTATTAATGAATCACAAATAAAAATATGCAAATATGCTAAAATATAAATCATTAGGAAAGCATAATTAATTATTACCTTATAGGTGATAATATGAACCAAGATGAACTCCTGAAAAAATGTGAAGCAATGGATGATTCAAGTGTGATGGGTGCCTGCCAGGTAATGCTGCAGTTAATGGAAAAAAATAAAGTTGAAATAGAAGATGATCTACCTCAAACCTATTTAGAAATGGCAGAAAATCTGAAACCATCCGATGTATCAAAAGTACTTCAATTAGCTCTAAAAGTAAGGGAAAGTGGAGATATCAAAGATCCCGAACTAAAAAATGCAGCTAGTAGAATTATTCGAGCTATTGAAATGAGTTAAATATTTAATAGTTCTTTTAAAATTTTTTTCTTCCAACTTTTTTTATATCGAATATTGCAGTGTCGGCTACAGCCATTACAGCCATTACTCCTGCTTGTATAGGGTCTGTTATAATTAAATCTACCTTTTCTGTGACACTTCCAGGCATACTGAGGCTGATGATTATTGTTTCGTGTTCTTTTTTAATCTTCTCAACTTCTTCTGTAATTTTTCCACCCATCAAAGATCCAGCTAAAACAAGAGCCCCTACTCTTGGAAGACGCCCCACGGCCGAAACTGCCTCCGCAAGTTCCATTTCCCCCACTAAAGGAATGGTATCAATACTGATTCTTTCTCCGCGAATATTGTGTCGGTCAGCTTCGCTAATTGCACCCATAGCTACTTGAGATACTTGAGCCCCTCCCCCAATAATAATTATCCGCTTACCATAAATTTCATCAAGAGATTTATGTAAAATAACTTCTTTTACAGGTTGAGCTTTTTTTATTTGATTTAATAACTTTTCAACATCACCACATTCTTCTAATTCCAAATATATGGAACCGGACCCATCTTTTTCAACGAATAGATGAGTATAAGTTATATTTATGTCTTTTTTAGCTATCATCTCAGTTATATGGCTTAAAACTCCAGGTCGCTCCACAGTCTTTATTGATATAGCTATTTTGCCCATGAAATCACTTCAATATCTTTAAAATATTAGTTAACAAATTAAATGAATAATATTGATATATATTAATTATATATCAACTCCAATAATAAATCTTTAATCAAATAGAATCCTGTTATTAAATTAACCAATATCAAAAAAAGTATATATGTTCTTTGATTAAAATTTTATCCTGATTTTTTGCCTGTGAGAGAACCAATATTAACTTTTATAATACAAATAGAATCCAGGGCATCGTCATTATAGATATAATTTGAAGTTTCACCAGAATATTTCTCCATTAATTGATTAAGAACATTAATTTTGATTTCTTTGTTATCTTCAAAGTATGCTTTGCCATGCCCAATTACTGATTTGTATTTCATGCCCCAATTGCAAGGATTAGGGGAACCGATAATCTGCACATCCTGTTCTACTTCAAAACATACGCTCTTATTTTCACGAATTATATCAATTTTTAATCCATTTAAAGCCGAATGCGAATAAATTAAACCATTGGGTTTGATATTTTCATCAAAAACAAAATTTAAAGGGACTATGTAAGGAATACTATTATAACATAACCCTAATCTCAACACCAATGCATTTTTTAAAATGGAATATACTGAAGAGATTTCATTTATTGATTTATCTCTTCTACGCATGGGTTTTTTAAAATTGGGCATTGAATCAACGAATGTTTTAAAAATCTATTGCTCTGTATTTTCCAAAATTTTAGATTTAATTTGCTCTAATCGGGCCTTTTCCTTTCGCCACATTCTCAAGTAGTTATCTTCTTCTTTAACAGGTGTTATATCAAGACCCAAATCTTGATGTTCTTGGATCCAGTCCTCTGTAAAGACCGGAATTTCTATTTTAATTGGTTCTGGAGTGGGATTCACAACGATAATATTTCGGTAAGGAAATTCTACTTCGACAATATATCCACCTAAACTAATGATATGGTGAGGTCTAACAACAAATTTCATCCTATCACCTTGAAATAAATTTTTAATTTATAATAATCATATGAATGCAGCAATTATAGCCAGTATACCTAACAAAGAAACACCTGCCACCACAGGATAAAATTGTTTATAAGTAAATATAGGTGAAAATGCACTCATTACTGCCATAAATATAGGGAATATTAAAGCAACAGCAATATTGACTAGTATCCCTATGCTAAATATGTTAGGAGGTATTCCCAAGAATAAGACTGAAAATAAAGCACCTAATGTGAACATTAAGAATCCTCGAGTTATATAGTTATAAGCTCTGTATTTTGCAGCATATTCCATATAAGGGCCTTCAATAACATCTGCTTTTGTTTTAAGAATCGCGAAAGGATATTCATTCAAAAGAATCATGTAGCCTATGAAGAACACTATGGCCCCAATAATTCCTGCAACAGAGAAAAGTACAGGTCCGTGTGTTTGCTGGTAAGCAACAATATCCCCTAAGAAAATACTCCCTGCCATGGCTACTGGAACAAATATGGCCAAATATAGGGGGAATGACCCAAATGCAATTAATCTGAATGCTCTCATAGAACTTAAGTCTTCTAAAAATGATCTAGATAATCCTTGATGTTTAGCTCCCTTAACAACATCAGGAAATGGCATGTCCATCGACATTACAGATCTTGAAAGAGACCCCATAAATACATAAATTACTTCTTCTACCTTTAAAAGGCCGACAATAGCAATTACACTGGTTAAAGCCCCTAAAAAATACATTTGCGGCGTTAGAAATAGCAGTATAAAAAATATAGATGCTAATGCAAATAATGGAAGAGCATTATATAATCGTGGTAGTGGTGAATTAGGAACTATGGTTTCCTTGAAAAAAAACTTCAAAGGAGCCATAAACCCCGGACTGGAGATAGGAGGCCCAATCCTCTGTTGAATACGCGCATGTACAAATTTTCTTTCAATCCCTGGAAGCCAAACGCTGACTATGAATGCCACGATTATGGTTCCAATGACTGCTGCTGTCGAATATATGATTGTAGAAGCTTCCATGACCTCATCTCCTTATTAAACCATGAATATGATATCATATCTCTTTTAATGAATTAAATTATGTTTATCCATAAAATTTTAAATTTTTAAAGTTTTATTATTTGAATAGCCCTATCAGTGCAAGTAAAACACGGATCACATTGTACAATACCCAGCTGAGCATCAGTAATATGATTTCCAATGCAAGCATATTGCATAGCACCAATGTTAGACATAGATGGTGTTCTGACAATGGATCCCCTAACTCTACCATCTTCTAGTCGATAAGAATGGTACAGTTTTCCACGCGGTGCTTCAACATAACTCTTGATAATATCAGTGTCTTGCATTTCCCAGGATCTATCAGTTATAGGACCCGGTGGGAGGTTTTTTATTGCCTGGCGAATAATTTTTATAGATTCCGGTATCTCCAGAACCCGCATAAGAAGGTTTGATTTAACATCACCATCATCTTGAGTAATCACATCAAATTCAAAGGGATCATATTCTTTCATGTCTCTTCTAAGATCTATTTCCACCCCAGTTGCACGTAAAGTCGGGCCAGAAACTGCTAAGCGAAGCGCCTCCTTTTTGGGTATAGCACATACACCCGTGATACGAGACATAACCATAGGATCTGCCAGAAAACGATCTGCAAATTCCATTACTTTTTCTTCAATATAATCCATACCTTCGGCTATTTTCTGAATCCTCATTTCATTAAGCTCACATCGAGGTCTGACTCCCCCTATAATAGATACACCGTATTGGACTCTGTTTCCCCCAATCATTCGAAGAAGTTCCATTACTGTCTCCCTTATATAGAAAAGCCTCATAGCAAAAGTTTCGTGACCTAAAACTTCACTTCCATGAGCCAAATAGAGAAAATGACTGTGTAATCGTTCTAATTCCCCCATAATAATGCGGATATAACTTGCTCTTTCCGGAATTTCAATTCCAAGTCCTTTTTCAGCTACAAGAACTGAATTCCAAATATGCACATTAGAGCAAATTCCACAAATCTTTTCTGTGAGACTATTTGCCTTTTCAACAGGAAGTCCTTCCATTATACGTTCTATACCTCTGTGATTTACACCAATTGTGATTTCTGCATCTCTAACTATTTCATCTTCTACAAAAAGCCTCACTCGGTAAGGTTCTATTGCGGCAGAGTGTACTGGCCCCATGGCAATTTCAGTTTCTATAACTCCGGGCCGGTTTGATTTTTTATCTTCATCCATTATAAGCACCTTAAATAAGTTATGGGTGTTTAAGATAATTTTAACACTTAAAATACCATTTTATTCATGTTTAAATTGTTATATTAAATTATTATTTGGCTTCCAAAAGAAGTGGCAATGCTGCTACTGCACCTGCTAAAACATCTTCAGGACGTACAGCACATCCCGGAACTTTTGCAGCAACAGGTATTACTTTATCAACTGGCCCTGCAATTTCTTCTGATGGAATATCTCCATGAATGTTCTTATAAACACCACCCATCAAAGCACATGCCCCAGCGGCAATAACTGCCTTTGGTTCAGGAATAGCATCATATATCTCCTTTAATGGTTTTTCATTATGTTTAGTAACTGGTCCTGTGACTACCAGAACGTCTGCTTCCCTTGGATTCCATGTTAAGAATATTTTATATTGTTCAGCATCATATTTAGGAGAGAATATAGAATTTACAATTTCTATATCACACCCATTGCATCCTCCAGTATAAACCAGCATCACATGCACAGCTCTAGCCCTTGAATAAGATTTGATGCTCATTTGATCCCTCTTTTATATTTTTATTTGTTAGTTTTATTAATTTAATTCGCTTAATTAAATTAAATACAATTTATTTTAATGATTTACCTAATTTAGCAAGTTTAATGTCTTGTTTTTTCTTAATTATTGTTTTATCAGATAAGAATTGAGAAATAAATGCCAATTTATCATCAGAAATTTTAACCGGCTTTTCCAGCATGTCTTTTACATCTGAATCCACTACCCCCACATCATTAGGATGTATGGTTCCTGCCTCTCCAAAAAGAGCATACATGGGACAGAAATCATGGCAATAATAACAGTGCACACATTTTTCACTATTTAAAACAGGTAATTGACTTTTAACTAGCCCATCCATGAGTTCTACTGGTTCATCCAGATCTTTCATTTCCACAGCCTCAGTAGGACATGCATTAGAGCATCCACCACAACCAATACAAGAAACTTCCGCCACTTTATCAGTAGGTTGAACCCTACCCTCTAAGATACGGCTCCTTAACTCCATATCTGTGACCCTGTCTGAGGCAAAAACTATCCTCTTAAAATTACTGTATGCCCCTTCCAGCACCACTCTAATTAAATTTTTCATCTTTAATACCTCAAGGCCCCTATTTTTCATAAGGTTTAATTAATTATTTAGAAAGCTCAAACTCTCTTTCAAAGATTATTGCTCTTGCAGGGCATGCATTAGAACATGCACCACAGTATATACATTTATTTTCATCAACC
Source organism: Methanobacterium alcaliphilum (assembly GCF_023227715.1). Classification (NCBI taxonomy): domain Archaea; kingdom Methanobacteriati; phylum Methanobacteriota; class Methanobacteria; order Methanobacteriales; family Methanobacteriaceae; genus Methanobacterium; species Methanobacterium alcaliphilum. The sequence goes on along the minus strand of NZ_JALKIF010000006.1, from coordinate 58,753 downwards.
CACATTCTACCGTCTTCTGTCTCAGAAATAGCTTCTTCTGGACATATTTTCTCACACAATTTACAGTCCATACATAGTTTATTATCAATTAAGGTAAACCCATCCTTAATGGACTTCTTTCGCAGGGTAGTTTTGGGTATAGCATCTACCGGACAGTGAATAGCACATTTCTCACAGAGAATACATTTTTCCATATCAACATTTATTGTGCCTCTTTTAAGAGTTATAGCTTCTTTTGGGCAGATTTCTGAGCAGATACCACAAGATATACATTCCTCGCTGACACTGCCATCCCATTTAACTTTCTTAAAGCTGCGTGCCTCATTTACATCACAAGCCTTAATACAACGCCCACAAGATACACAGTATCCTTTAAGGCCAATACCGGATTCATCAGCCGACCTTAAGGTCCCCACAGGACATACTTCCAGACAGCTAGGCGATTCACATTCAACACATATTGCAGGATCACATCTTATTTTGCCATCAACTATCCTTAAAGCATCATTTTGACATGCATCAACGCATAAGCCACAATTTAAACATGAAATAATAGTTCCAGATATTTCTTCTCCTTCTTGAGGCTTTCTTATTTTTAGTTCAAAATCTTCCATATGAATGGCATCATTTGGACATTCTCTGAAGCATTTCAAACATAAAGTGCATTTTTCCGGATCAATGGTTGTATCCTTTATAGCATCAGCAGGGCAAACATCCTCACAAATACGGCATTCACTACAGATGCCTTTTTGATCAAGGTTAACTATTATAGCTTCAGTTGGGCAGTAATATTCACATCGTCGGCAAAGTGTACATTTATCCGTGTCAGTTACCACATTGGTCCGTTGAACTTCTTTTGCTTCTGGTGAACTTTTTTTAGGGGTTTGGATAGCCAGATTTAACGATTCCAAAAATTGCAGCTGACGATCCTCTATTATGTCGAAAGCATCTATTCTTGCACCTAGTGGGCATGAATCTACACATATACCACATCTTGCACAAATACCTTTCACTATTCCGTCTTCAATTTTTATACTGTTTACTGGACAGGTGAATTCGCATACACCACAAGCATTACATTTGGCCCTGTCGACAACGTATCCACCATACCTATTCTTGAATATGGCCCTGTTGGGGCAAGCATCAGCACAAGCACCACAGGTGATGCAACTAAAGGCTTTGCCATCTATTAACCGAATAGCATCAGTAGGGCACTCTTTTATACATTCACCTCGCCCGTCACATTTTTTTGTTGATAAGAACATGATTATTACCTTCCAGTTCCGAATTTGATTTTGAATTGAATAAACTGCAATTCTTTGATTATCTTTTTAGATTTTTAATAACTATGAGCACTAGCTGGCTAATCTACGACCCAAAGTTACCTTACCTGCCAAAAAACCAACAATAGCTGCCATGAATCCAGAGGCTATTGGAGTATCAGTGTAATAAGGCAAAGGTCCCAGTTGCCAGGCCATTAATAATGCCGCAATTATCACAACAATATAAGATGATAATGGGAAGTGTATTTCGCTATCAAAATTGTTTTTGATTCTGCTCCCTAATATGAATCCTAGTAAGAATCCGAATAATGTTGGACCAATATATAACATTTTAAATCTCCTCACTTATGATAGATGCCCATCATTTCCCTTCTGCATCCTCATCTTTTAAATCAATTTGCTCATCATCAATATCTTTTACTTGCATAAATGCTATAACCACCGCACTTAAACCCACCAATACTTTTAAACCAACTACAATATTGAGATAAGGAATAATTCCAGCATGAATGGGGTCTGGATAGTCAAATAAGTTTTGGATAAATGTTGGAACAATGTGATAAAGGTCTACTCCCAGATTATAAAGATAAAAACCAGAGAATAATAACCCGGCGATTCCTAGAGATACATAAATTAAAGCACCTGTACTTTCCATAGCTGCCATGAAATCATGCGAAAAGTCGAATGGGTTTTCTTTTAGGCCGTAAACTACTGCACAAAAAATAAATGCACCGGCAATCATCGCGCCCCCTTGAAAACCCCCTCCAGGAGTTATGTGTCCACCCAATATGGTTAAGATACCCAAACACATTATGAGCATTGCTGCAGGAAATACGAAGATTTTGAGTATTGTGCTCATTTATTTACCTCCAAGTTCTACTTTGCCTCTACCAAATACCAATAATGTGATTACCACAGCGGTGACAAGGATTAAAGCTTCCCCTAAAGTATCAAAAGCCCGCCAATCAAAAATTACTACAGTAACCATGTTCGGTGCAATATTAGTTCCAACCCAATTATACACTAAACTTATGCCGGGATTAATAGCTTTATCCAGGCCAATTATAGCATCAACTAAAGTTACCCCAAACAAACCTAAGGATATGGTGGCTATTAAATTTCTAATACTTTCAGACACTGCTAGTCCCCCAGTAGAATAATGATATAAGGATACCTAACGTTAGTATGACGTAAAAAACCATGTTATGGAAAGAATCTCTTTGTTCCATTCTAAGTCTAGGCATGATAGGCATGGCCATTACTAAAGCAAATCCTAAAGCTAGAACTACAATTACCATTAAAATATCATTAATTTTACGCAGCATCACTGCTGCAATAAGTAGAGATGATATTAACGTTATTTCAGCAGCCAATGTAGATGAAGCAGATATATTTGTAACCGGTTCTTGTTCTTTGGCCTTTTCCTGAATTTCGTGCACCTTTTTGAATATTAGATCATATAAACTCATATAATCCACCTATGAGCAATCCCGGATTTTTTTTAATCCTATTTTTATAAGTTCAAAATTATTTAATTGAGATATGCTCAAATTAAATATTTTTTTATCTTTAAACCTCACTATATCAACCCCTGAGCTAAGGGGCTTATGAATCCAGTAGCTAATTGAGGGAATAAACCTAAAACCACACAAATCACTAAAAGCGCAACTAGAGAAATTATAGTGGCTTTTGGTATTTTTTCATTTTTTATTTCAAGTGCAGCAGGTCTTGGTCGTAGATAAATGGTATAAAATGCCTTTACAAATGTCATGAAAGTTACTATGCTCAGTAAGACCATTATTATACCCAGTTCAGGTATTCCTGCACTTATTGACGCTTGAACCAATTGTAGTTTACTTTGGAAAGCATTGAATGGAGGAACTCCCGCCATAGCAAAACCAGCCAGAAGCACCAGACCAGCTACCCATGGATTATCAGCCAGTAATCCCCCTAGTTTAGAAGTATCACTGGTCCCAGTTTTATATAACACCGTTCCAAAACCTATAAATAGAAAAGCCGTGATTATTGCTTCATTAACTGCCTGGAAAAGTCCCGCTGTAATTCCAAACGCCGTTCCTAATCCCAAGCCCAGACCAATATATCCCAACTCACCTACAGCTAGATACCCTATAATTCGTTTGAAATCAGTCTGCATCAAAGCCATGGTAATTCCCAGAATCATAGCCATTAGCGAAAAGAACACTACAGCCCATTTTGTCAGAGGTAGGTAATAAAATACTCTTATTATGATTATCCCCAAAGCTACAAAAGTGAATACTGAGAATGCTTGTAATAATGCAGCCCCATGAGGTAAAGCTTTACTGTAAACTGCGGATTTTATGGTGTGGAACGGTGGAAGGCCAGACCCATATAACCAGCCAAATAAGATCAAGCCACAGGCAAAGAGTAGTAATGGATTGTTTGGGTCAACTAAGCCTGATTTTATAGAGAATACTATATCCGTAATATTTACGTTTCCAGTGATTCCCAAAAGTATAGCTATGCCTAATAAAAGCATTGGTGCAGCTATTCCCCCCAGAATCATGTATTTTAAAGCAGTTTCATAATTTTTCTCTACATTAGAACAGAGAATAATCCCCACTTGTGCCAATGCAGCTATTTCAAAGAAAACATATAAATTGAATATGTCATCAGAGAGCAATATCGCAGTTATTGCAGCAGTTCCCATAAACATTAAGAATGTGTAAACACCAGATGGTTTTCTGGTTTCACTTAATGATGTGAAAATCGCAAAGAATGCAATTAAACCCAGTATAAAGATAAATACTTTTTGAGCAGTGGCAAATGAATAAGTAATAGCAGGATGGAACAAATTCAGCGCAGTAGATGTAATTATGCTAGGGAGTCCTTGAGACAATGCAGGACTATCTACCAGGGGAGCATAACCACCAAAGTAATGCATACCGTAAGTTGCCAGTAAAGGAATTATCGGCAATATTATACCTACTGTTAAAGCCAAGATTTTAACAGTTCTATCCTTTTTATGAAGTAAATTTAATAATAACGCACACGCAATAGGCATTATAACCATTATTGGAATAAGAGGGTTCATTTTATCTCCTCCCCTAATTCATTGATTTTTATTGAATACTCTGAGGATATTTTCAGAGGTTGAATTGAATATAGATATAAAATCGGCATCATAATCATCCCCACTTTAATCCTCCAGTATTTTAGAGGCACTGATTGTGCCATGTTTTTTATAAAGAACAATTATTATTCCTAACATTACTGCTAAAGTACTGGCTCCAATAACAATACTGGTAAGTACTAGTGCGTAAGGTAATGGATAGGCCGCATTTTGCGAAAACCAATCCGCAGCCATGCCTGGAAGATAAATGTAAACTATTCCTCCAGGTTTATAACCCAAAGTTACCAGAAACAAGTTTACTCCATCTCCAATAAAGGCCAGACCAATAATTTTTTTTATTAAATTATCCAGGAACAGAGCACCGAATATTCCAAGTATTATTAGTGCAGCGGCTGTAAAAAACGATGCGAGTTGAACGTCGATAATCATTTTATTCCTCCATTCTCCTGGTTTTGTAAACTGCTAAGGCAAAGAATACAGGTATTATAGCAGAACCAACTATAGCTTGAGTAAGAGCTACATCAGGAGCTAGTAAATATTGATAAAGGAAAGCAATTGCAGCACCAGGTATTCCAGTTAATATAGCTGCTTTTAGAAGATCACGTTGCATCATGGCCAACAATGCCCCTAAAACAGCAATTATCATCAATATGTATTCAATCATGGTTTTCCTCCCCATAAAAGTAAGCATTCGCAATAGCATGCGCAGCAAATGGAGCCAATATGAAGTATAAAACTGCTAAAAGAGGCGTTTCCAGGGCAAGGAGAGCTATGATACATGCTATATCAGCCACCCCCAATATATGTATCCTGGCGTAGAGCACTCTGTCAACATCATCTTTGAATCTCAATATACCTATAGCTGATAAAAGCACTAAAATTGATGTGATGATTAAAACAACAGATTTAATAATGGTAATCATGTCCCACACACTATCAACCCCTCAAAACTCTGGCAAATGCAATAGTGCCTACTGGACCCAATATTATTAAAGCAGTAGCGATATCCTTACAAAAAGCAATGCCATAAATATTTTGTACTAATATTAAAATAGTGGCCACAGCTATACTTAATCCAGAAATACCTACCAAACCCATACCTATAGTTCTTCTGGTAGCTATTCTTACCGAAGCCAGTGAAAAAATGGCCAGTGAAGCTAGAAAAATATATTCCGAAATTAACAATATGTCCATTTACATCCCGTTCCCAGCAATCCAATTTTAATTGATAAACTTTATTCTGATATGAAATTATGAAAATGTCGATTATTATTTTTTTAAAATTCCGAATTCTTGAAATATTTTTGAGTTTATTCCAGCATACCCTTGATATATGGTTCAAATGGAATAATATCATCCTTGTCTCTTGATACTATTGTAGCTACTTTTAGTATTTTGTTTTCAGAATCTAAATCAATGGAAAGAGTTCCTGGAGTAAGAGTAATACTGTTGGCCAGGATTGTTTGTGATATTGGCCTCTCAAGTACTGTTTCAATTTCCACAACAACCGGCTTTACATTACCATTGACAGTTCTTACAGCAACATCCAGTTCTGCTTTTAATATTTCATAGATTAAAACAATGAAATAAGCGATACCATAGAAAATCCTTGTGATAAACATGCGAGATAACTCCTCTTTTTATATATAATAGTCTATCCGGATGAGAATATAATTCTAAACCAATATAACCTTTAATAACTAACCTATGATTACAAAGGGTTTAGTAATATTTCATGATAAATTTACAATTCATCATTATAAAACATGACATATATAAAGATAACTAAATAATTTTTGTACTGTAGCCATAATTAATTTGAAAAGTAATATTTAGAAATGAAAATGCAGCGCATGTCCTGTTGAAAAATTCTGCCAATTAATCCCATCTTAGTCCCCATTATTTCTTCAAACTTAAAAAAAGAACAATCCCCGCCCCAATCAAGGTTAAAAGATTTAGTAACGCTATAATCAAATCAGAGCTTAGACTATTAATTACCAGTAAAAGAATACCCGAAATTTGGAAAACAGCGAATAGTGGATGTATCTCTTTTTTATTATTTGACATGAAGTATATCTGAACAGCCCAGGCAAACACAATAAGTACTAATCCAATCCATGAAAGTTCCATACTATCACCAGAAAGAATTATTGATTTTTTAATTTAAATTAATTGCCTTAATACTAGTGTAAACTAATCTTTCTGTTTTATCTTAAATAGGCCATATTTTATTGATTTGAAATTATGAAAAAACATTGAATAGATAATAAGCAGCACATAAAGCCCATATTACTATTAAAAGGATACCAAATGATTTTTTGAATCTTTTTGAGGATATGGGGCGTAAAAACTCCACACCCTGAGGAGTATAAGAATCTAAAATCACGTGACTTAAAAAGCCAAGGAAAATGGGACACATTACATTGTAAAGACTCAATCCCGGAAACGGAGTTAAAAATATACCTAATACTGATAAAAAAATAAACCATAGAATTAATCTTTTATTTACTGCTAGTGCAGCTAATAGAATCACTATAACTGCTAGTATACCTTGCCCAGAGAGACCAAACGCATCTAAAAAGAAATAAGCGAAAACTATTAAAACAGTTAAACACGTGGATAAAATAGATATTCCTAAAAAAGAGTGAGTAAATCCTCGATGTTTTGATAAATAAAAAATCAAAGCAAGATCAATTAAAATTAGACCAATCAAATATGGCATTTTCAATAAATAAAATACTAAGGAAATTATTAATCCAGTTAAAAATAATATGGATATGTTCTTCTTTTTCACTTTATGGTCAAAATCAGGAAATGACGCTCCAAGAACACTTAATGCTAAAGAGAATACATTTGGGAAAAAAGGCAGGGTTAGTATAATTGCAAAGATAACATGTTTACGGTAGGAGGACATTGAATCACTTTCCATCATAGTACAACCATAAACTAGTATCCATACATAATATAAATTTTATCATTAAAAATCATCTTAAAATTTTAAAATGTTCCAAATAAGACTGCATCTGCAGATAGGATCTTTCTGGACTACCTACTGTTACTTCACCATTTTCTGATACTACTTCACAAGTGATAGCCGGAATGCCTTTTATATTACATTCATCTTCCAGGGCACCATTATACATAGAGCCAGCAGTAGAATAGCATATTAACTCAGAAGATGTGTTTTCCGTGATATAAATACCCATTTCATGGCTTTGAGGGCATGGATTTTTTGAACAAAATACGCTTTCTTTTCCAGGATTACTGCAGAGTTTAGTTGAATGGAAATCCGCAACAGCATCAACATTCAACATTTGAATTAATTGAACTATGTTATTAGTAATAGATCCTTTACTTGAAGACGATCTATTCAAATCTAATCCATTAAACCATCTGCTATTCTTCATAGTCGCACCCGGCGCAGCAAAAGGTATCATATACACCGTTCCCCTCAATTTACAATGCTGGATTTTTTCAAGTAAATTTAAAGCAGCTATTTGTGGAGGGAGCTCATTACCATGCACTCCTGAAACGATCATGACTTTAGGGTATCCCTTACCTAACTCAATTAAGGGAGTGCCTCGTGCAGCCAGTCTTAAAATTAAATCATTGCCTTCCGATTTAGAAATATTTTTAGAAATATTTTTATTTTCTAAAATATTTCCTCCAGATTTAGTGGATATTAAACTTAATTTTCCACCCAAATCTTCATTTTCGCCTACAAAAGCCATGGCCATCACGTAATGAAATTAATACGAACTACTAAAAATACTATGATTATTCAATTATAAAATTATTATATAAATGAATATTTATCTAAGTTTATGTTATTTATTTTAATAATGCTTTAATAACTAATTAAAGTATAAATTAATTTTATAATATCAATTGCAATTAATTCCAAAAATGATTAAAATTAGAGCCAAATACTCTTTTATAAAAATTATATTGCAACAAGATATGAATAAAAATAACTATCATCAGGTGATATAATGGAAAAAGTAGTCCTCGCATTCAGTGGTGGTCTTGATACATCAGTTTGCATAAAGTTGCTGGAAGAAAAATATAATATGGAAGTCATAACTGCTTGTGTAGATGTAGGACAACCTCGAGAAGAAATTGAACGTCCCGCGTCAGTTGCCGTTGATCTCGGTAACTACAAGCACCACACCCTAGATGCTCAAAGAGAATTTGCAGAAGATTATATTTTTAAAGCTATTAAAGCCAATGCCCTTTACGAAGGATATCCCCTAAGTACCGCACTAGCTAGACCTTTAATTGCCATGAAAATCGTTGAGCTTGCTAAAAAAGAAGGCGCTACAACAATTGCCCATGGCTGCACAGGTAAAGGGAATGATCAATTCCGATTTGAAGCCATTATCCGATCAATGTCTGATTGTGATGTAATAGCACCTATACGTGACTTAAATTTAACAAGAACTGAAGAAGTAGAATATGCCAAATCATGTGATATTCCACTACCTTCTGATAAAATGTACAGTATTGATGAAAATCTATGGGGGCGGGCCATAGAAGGGGACATACTAGAAGACCCCATGGTTGAACCACCGGAAGATGCCTTCAGCTGGACAAAATCCAGTACAGATTCCCCAGAAGAACCTCAGATATTAGAAATGGAATTTGAAAATGGAGTGCCTATTTCTTTAGATGGGGAAAAAATGGGCCCTCTCGACTTAATTAATAAGTGCAACGAAATTGCTGGACTCCATGGTATTGGTCGTGTAGATATTATCGAAGATAGGATAATAGGACTTAAAAGCCGTGAAATCTATGAAACTCCTGGCGCTTTCTTAATCATTACAGCCCACCATGCATTAGAACAGATTACACTCACCCGTAGCGAGCTTAAATTTGGTGAAAATATCACCAGCACTTATTCCGAGTTAATTTATAATGGATTGTGGCATGACCCCCTAAGAGAAGATTTAGACCACATCATAGACCATATGCAGCGCAGGGTAAGGGGTACAGTTAAAATCAGATTACATAAAGGCAGCATGCGAATTGTGGGAAGAAAATCACCTTTCAGCCTTTATCAACAAGACGTAGTATCCTTCGAAGATAAAGCCCTTGATCAAAGAGAAATGACTGGAATGGTCAAAAATTATGCTATGCAAGCTGCATTTTATAATAAAATATGTAAAAAAGATTAATTATATTAATCTTAATTTTTTTGAATAAAAATCTCTCGAGATTAAATTTAGAATAAATGGTGTGTTATTTAACATGGAAATTTTTACAGTAATGATATTAATTGTTATTGGAAGCCTCATTGTAGCTTTGGGCTTATTTGGAATCAAACTATTATCAAAAATTGGAAAATTTGCATTAACCAGTGTTTTTAATATGGTGATGGGTGTAATATTCCTTTTTATTGTGAATTTGGTGCCATTTATAGAAATACCCATTAATATTCTTACAGTACTGGTGGCAGGTTTTGGAGGAATAATGGGAGTTGGAATCCTTGTAATTGGCCAAGCCATGGGTCTTTTCTGATAAAATATTATTTTTTCTTTTAGATTATGTAAAAAATCAGAATATCAACTGAGTTGCTTTTGATAAGAATTTTAGCATTTCAGATGCTGTAAATTGATACCCATATTCTCTCTCAGCTAGCTCACCAGCCATTCCATTGATAAATGCTGCCAAGCATGCAGAATCAAAAGAAGAGTGTCCTTGAGCCATTAGGGCCGATACAAGCCCTGCCAAACAATCTCCAGTTCCGCCGACGGTCATTCCAGGACTTCCAGTTTTATTCAAGCGGAATTTTTGACCTTGAAAAATCATGTCCATTTTTCCTTTTAATAGCACTGTTCCTTTAATTTGTTGAGAAACAGATTGAAATGCTGTAATCTTTTCATGCAAATCAAAAAGAATTATGGAATCTTGATTTTTGAAAAAAGATTTGAATTCTGCAGAGTGTGGAGTTAACGTCAAATTTTCAACATTTTTAATTTTTTCTTTTTCAACCAGTTTTAAAGCATCTGCATCCAGAACCATTGTTTTATTCAATTCCACCAATTTTTCTACTAATAAATTAAGAGCTTCTTCTGTTTGAGGTTTATCCCCAACACCACAACCAATCAAAACACAATCAACTTTATGGGACATTTCAATAATAGGTTCCACCATATCTAAATTAATATAATCTCCTGGGAAACTTCTAACTATTAAATCCGGAGAATATGATTTTATAGGAATAGAAGCGCTTTCGGGGCATGCTACTATAACTATATCCGCCCCCAAATGAAGAGATGCCATTGCAGCTAAAGCGGGAGCCCCAGTATAATCATGGCTCCCCCCTACAACTAAAACTCTACCATTTGCCCCCTTATGAGCATTTTCATCTCTTTTTTTGATCCTTAAAAGATCACCACGACCTACAAATACTTCTGCTTCTTTTGGAATACCTATATCACATACAATAAGGTTACCAATATTCTCATGAGAACCTTGTTTTAATCCTGTTTTTGGCTTGTGGAAAGTTACCGTATAATCTGCCTCAATAGCAACATCATCAACCTGCCCAGTTAAAGGATCCATGCCACTAGGAATATCTACTGCAATTTTAATGGAATGCGATTTATTAATTAAATTTATAGCAGCTCTAACGGGTTCTTTAAGTTCACCAGTTATACCAGTTCCTAAAATAGCATCCACTATAACTTCATCATCCATCTCCAGGAAAGATGATTTTAGCTGGGAAGAGTCATTGATTAAATTAATTTTTAGAGGACTCATATATGGAACCATATTTTGGAGAATGTCCCAGTTAGATTTGCTTTCTGAGGATTTGATTTTAGAAGGATGAGTTAAAAGAAAAATTTCCACATCAAACCCCATATTTAACAGATGACGGGCAGCCACAAAACCATCCCCTCCATTACCTCCCGAACCTGAGAATATATTCACTTTGCATGGGTCTGAAATTAATGATATCTGTTTTGCAAGGGATCTGCCAGCATTTTCCATGAGAGAAAGTTTGGGGATGCCCAAATACTCTGCATTAAGGTCTGTGACCATCATGTCTAGGGGTTTCATGTTATCACTATCCATATTATATATTTAGGAATAATTATTCTTTGTTTTAGCAGTTTATTTTTTTTCAATTATATTACTATAATGTCCAGATAAATCAATGAAAATAATTACATTATTTTAACCTAGCCTTTTGCAAGAGTATTATCCTCCACATTACACAAGTATCTTATTTTAATAAATAAATGAAGTAACAGTTTACTAGTATCCAAACTGCAAAAAGAGATCCAACATTATATGTGGCCAGTTTGGTAGCTGTAATTTTGTCTACTGGTCTTTTCCATAACGCAAATAAACCTAAACTTAATGGAATCAATGAAATAAGTGTGAGTATTCGAAAATCTATTATTGGGGGAAATAGATTTGTGAGAGGTATAACTAAAAATGAAACCGTGGCCAATATTACAGATATTCCCATTAGTTTAAAACCAAATTCACGGCCTTTAGAAACAATCCATGTGATTTTACCGCCCAATTCATCCCCTTCCATATCCGGAATTTCCACGCCTATGGTGAACATGAACTGTAAAAAAAGAAAAGGTGTGGAAAAAATTATAAAAGGGAGATCTATAGTGCCCATCGTTACAAAATAACCCGCTCCCGGCATTATAAAACCATTTAATAGATTTCCAAATTCCCCTACCCCCCGATAAGATAATTTTATGGGAGGGGCTGAATAAAACCACACTAAAGCATTTCCAAACAACACAAACAAGAAAAATGAAAGTGGAAATGAATAATAAACTGTAAATAGTGCTGCAATTATTAGGGATAAAATTATAAAAAAGTAAGCCAATTTTTTTGATAAATCTTTCAACTCTGGATTTTCAACTAGAATACCACTACCTCCAGAAAATGGAGTTCGAGTACCATACTGGTCTACTTCAAAATCAAAATAATCATTTGAATAATGAGTGGCCATGCTGGCCATGAATAGGATAAGATAACCCCAAATAAATTTATTCAAATCAAAGTTTGCATTTGATAAAAGAGCAAATAAGGTGCCAATTAAAAAATACATTAAAATACCAAATGTGAATTGGGGCCTTCCCAACTTAATAATTTTTATCAAGACGTCTGCATTATAATCCATAATACTTCCCCCGCACCCCATTTAATTATGTAAATTTATGCTGGAGCATTTACTGTTTTAGAATGAAAACATTGAATAACAGTGTTATGAGATGAGGATAATCCTTTAAAAATTTAAGTATTGATAATTTTGAAATTGATTCTATATTTTTATTCTCTAAAAATTCAGCTAGAACATTGAAATCATCATCATTAAGGTTCTGAAAAATTTTCTGGTATTTGAGTGAGGTTTCTAAACTATTCCCAATAGTTAATCTCCAAAGGTCTTCATATTTTTTAAGATAATTTGAAGATGTATCTTCACTTTCTATTGATTCTACAGCTATTTCACCCGCAATCCTGCCACAAGTTACCGTGTTTTGTATTCCTGCACCATTCATTGGATCAACCTGTCCTGCTGCATCTCCCACAACCATTAATCCCGACGAAAAAGTTTTTTCTATGGGTCCAGAAAGAGGCACACCACCTATATTAAGTTCAACTGGTGTTGCATCCAATTTTTCTATGAACTTAGTGAGATAATAATATGCAGTTTCCTTTGCATTTAATACACCCAAACCTACATTTGCAACTCCATTACCCTTAGGAAACATCCATAAATACCCCCCAGGAGCTATATTTTGCCCATGATGTATCTGTAGATAATTAGGATCCATTTTAACACCAACCATTTCGTATTGAGCGCAAGATGCCATATCTCCGATTTGATTAAAAGTTTTAAGCCCCGCCATTCTTGCTATATTCGATTCAATACCATCTGCTGCTATGACAATATCCGCTTTTATGTCAAATGTTTTATCCAGATGCTTTGCAACAACCCCACAAACCTTACCATTTTTTATAATTAAATCTTTAACAGTGGTTTTTACCATTATGTCTGTGCCACACCTAGCTGATTCTATTGCAAGATGTTTATCAAAGATTTTTCTTTCTAAAACATACCCCTCCCGGAATCCATACATATTATTGCCCCTAATTCGAAAGTGCTTACCATTGGGGGCGTAAAAATCTACACCATCAATGTCGGCACATATGTATTTTTTAGAGGGATCCATTTCAAGGATATTAAATGTATCCTTAGTCGTGGCTTCAGCACATTGAACAGGGGTTCCTATTTCCTGTCTTTTTTCAATCATCAATACATCCAAACCACCTTTAGATGCAAAAAGAGAAGAAGTTGAACCAGCTAACCGCCCACCAACAACAACTACATCATACTTCATTTTCCTCACATCTTATCTCCATTAAGAATATTTTTTGAATAAACATAATGAGAACATTAGCTGCATAGTTCTACAATCTTTAATATTTTATGAATATGATTTATTTGTATCCCACTCATAATAATATTATTTAAAAGTAGTAAGTTAGAATGATTTTAATCAATTAATAATAAGAATACATATGCCCTAAGAGGTAATTAATCCATGGAACATCCGAATTGACTTATTTCAATAGAGATAAATCATTATCAAATGTATCATTATAAAATAGCGATTAAATATGTTGATAGTGTAGGGGATTAGAAATAAACCATATTTATAACTTATAAAACAATATTTAATAATAACACTAAAAATAAAAACCTAAACATTCTAGCATTAACTATAATTAAGTGTAATCTTATCCAAATCGGATCCCTTAGTCTATGCATAAAAAACATAAATATGAGGTGTTTCATTGGCATCTTCTCGTATTCCCCAACTACCCACAGCAGAAGATATTCAGGCAGTCCCATTATCCGTGTTTTACTATGCATTATTAGCCTTAGGAGGACTCATAATATATGGATTCGTTGGATCTATTTATATTATGAATTTAAACCCTGTTGACGCCCTTTATTTTGCTATTGTAACTCTGGCTACGGTAGGTTATGGGGACATATTGCCTGCGACTGCAATACAGAAAATTTTTGCAGTTTCTCTAGCACTAGGTGGAGTAGGTCTTATTGCATATGTTTTTAGTCTAAGTGTATCGGTGATAACCATGACCTTTGAAGAAATTACTTCTGGTTCTAAAATGAGGAAAAAAATGGCAGCCATGGAAAACCATTTTGTTTTATGTGGATATGGGCGAGTTGGAGCAGCTGTTTTTAAAGAATTGAAAGAAAGGAATCAAAAAACCATTATCATTGAAAAAGATAGGAATCTGGTGGAAAAAGAGCTTTGGGAAGATCCTAAAGTCCTGGCCATACCCGGAGATGCTACTGAAGAAAGTGTTATGAAAGAAGCCGGGATTGAAAGAGCCAGAGGCGTTATTATAACTACCGGAGATGATGTGGATAATTTATTCATCACCTTAACCTCACGTGAAATACACCCAAACATATGGATAGTCACCAGGGCAAGTAAAAAAGAGAATATCAAACGTCTTTACCGCTCTGGTGCAGATAGAGTTATATCTCCTGAAACCAGTGGTGGAGAGGACATTTATTTTGCTGCTATTGAACCAACCATGCTGAAAATCACAGTAATGCACGATGTAGAGGATATTCGAAAAGAAGCAGAAATAATATTAAAGTATGGGTGTACTTTAGAGGACATAGAATACCATTTACCTGAATTTAAAGAGCCACTTGTCCGTAAAATTGGAGTAACAAAATTAGACCAGTTAAATACTTTTTTAAGTAGTTTAGAAAAAGATGTTAATCGGAAAAAATCGTTGGAAAGAATTTACGAATCCGTGAGTGGTATACACTCCCATTGGATATCCGGACCAGACAAAGAAACCCTGAATAAACTGGCTGATGAACTCAAAAAAGAAGACCTCCTTTTGGGAGTTAACCTTGAAGCAGATGAGATTAAAAATGTGGCTCGTAAATACGGTCGTTTGGTAGAAGTAGTTATTAAACCCGAGATCACCATTGTAGAAAATCACGGCGTTTCTGAGATTGGTGAAGAAGCTGAAATCATTTTAAACCAGGGGTGTGCTCTAGAGGATATTGAATATTATTTACCTGGATTTAGAGAACCTCTCAAGAGAAATATTGGTATTGATAATTTAACAGAAATTAAAAAATTTTTAAATATACTTAACAAGGATTCAACAAAAAAAGACTCATTAGATAGAATATATGCCTTATCTGGAGGCGGTATTCATACACACAGGATTTCAGGGCCGAATACTATGAGTTTAGGAATTGTAGAAAAGAAATTACGCGATAGAGGATTTTTACTTGGAGTTAATATGACTCAAAGTGAAATCAGGGAAACTATACAAAAATCAGGCAAGGTAGTTCAGATGTTGGTTAAGCATGAAGTAGGAAAGCTTGACGATAAAAACATTATTATTGGAAATGGTGGCCGTATTCTTGATTCAAAACATTATTTACCTGGTGTTCGGCAAGTAGTTAGCCGCAATTTAAATTTAAGAAATAAATCTGATCTTGAACGTTGTCAAAAAGAATACGAGCGTCCTGATGCAAGACGTTCTTTAACTGCACTTTATGAGATTTCACGCCACATACACTTACACACCATTGCTGCACCAGATGTTAAAAAAATCAAAAAGATAGAAAAACAATTAGACAAACAGGGAATACTTCTAGGTGTCAATCTTTCTGAAGATGATATATGGAAAATTGTAGAACAAGAAAATGTGAAACAATTCTGTATTGAATAAAATATTTAAATTATTATTAGCTATTTTTGAAATAATAGCAATTCTAACTTTGAAAAATCGGTTTTAATAAAAGGTAGAATACCTAAAAAAAGAAAAAAATTAAGATGGTTTTAGAATAAATCATGTAAGCCTATCTTGAAAGCACCGAGATTTCCACCGAAATTTCCTGCACTGATTCTTAAAACTCCAGGAACTTTAACAGCAGATTCTATTGCGGCTTTCATTGCAGCTTTAACAGATTCTTCATCTTCACCATCAATTACAATTTCATAAACACCGTTAACATCAGCAGGGATATCTGATTCTACTTCGTCTTTTAGGGTTACACACATTTTTTCGTTGGTTGAAGCGCCTAAAAATTTGTATTTGTTGGATCCTACTTTAGAACCAGAAGCCACAATTCCTCCAGGGAATGGAGTAATGGTTCCAGGAACATTTTCAATAGCATCTACTGCAACTTCTGCTGCAAGTAGTCCAGCGGCTTGATTTTCAGCTAAGATAAAAATATTACCCCCGGCAACACCGGACTTTATTCCAAGCTCACCTTCAATTAAAAAATCTCCAGACATTAAAGGAATTGAAAAAACAGTTTTTCCATCGACTTCTAATTTTTTCTCATATCCGTCCCCAAAGAACTTTAATTTTTGGCCTGTTTTTAATTTTTCATCAGCATTATCCATGGCATCAAAAACTGCGGTAGTTGCAGCTGTAAGTAT
Source organism: Methanobacterium alcaliphilum (assembly GCF_023227715.1). Lineage (NCBI taxonomy): Archaea > Methanobacteriati > Methanobacteriota > Methanobacteria > Methanobacteriales > Methanobacteriaceae > Methanobacterium > Methanobacterium alcaliphilum. Next base: position 41,870 of record NZ_JALKIF010000006.1, on the reverse strand, counting down.
ACACATACCCACACGTTCTAGTAATTCATGATCAAGTTTACCTTTGTTCATATTGCAGATCATGATTATATAACCCGGTCTTCCATCTGGAGTGTTTTCTGGAGGTACATAACAGTCTATTCCAGCCTCCGCCGGACATCCAATAACTGAAGTTCCGTACCCAGTTGCTTCAGTAGCAGCTATTTTAGCCAGTTTTTTAGTTGCTGCAGTCACCAGCAATCGTGAAACTTGTATACCAAAAGCTTCTGCAAAAGTATCTTCTATTTCCACGCCGTTTAGTTGCATAATTATCACCGAGTTGATGTAGTAAAAGAACTATTAATATATTTTTCTATTTGATTTTAAGATAAAATAAAGGATTTTCAAAACCATATTGATTTATTACAGATAGATTAATCCTTTGAGTTTCTAAAAAAAATAATTAAATTATTTAAAAATATTTCGAAATCCCCTTGAAAAATTTATTAACAGTTTAAATCAACATATATTGATAAAATCGCGATTAAACAAACTGTAAGCTGTAAATTAAGGGCATATAACAAAATCAGTGCTAAATGTAGAAAAATTAAATATATGGCGTGAAATAATGAAAATGTATTATCATTAGATTTCTTTGTTTTTAGATTTAGGGACTTTTATAGAGAAACAGGATCCTCCAGTTAATTTAAGTTTCATTTCACCATCTATCTGTTTGACCAGACTTTTAACTAACTGAAGACCTAATGATGTATTTCTATCAAAGTTAACCCCATCTGGGAACCCTTTTCCATTATCTTGAACTTTTAGAAGATAGTAATTATCACGGTTGTTAAAAATTACTCTGATTTGACCCATAACATTCGATTTGAATGCATGCCTGAAACTATTGGATACTAATTCACTCAAAACCATCCCCAAAGGAATTGAAGTGTCTAAATCCATGAAAGCATCTTCTACTTGAATATCTAACCTTATATTTCCAGGTTCTGGAGTGTATGTACTTAAAAGACCGGAAAGAATACTTTTGGAGTATTCAGAAAAGTTAATCTGAGTTAATTCTGGAGAATGCAGTAATTTTTCATATGCTTTCCGGATTGATTTTACCCTGTTTTGAGTATCTTGAAGAAAATCAACATCTTTATTATCCCTCATATGGGCTTTTTGAAGGTTCATGAGACTTGTTACAATTTGTAAATTCTTTTCAATCTGTTTGTAAAGAATTTCAATCATTTCTTCGCGAGATTCAACGCTCTTTTGAAATTCTTCCTCTTTTTTTGCATGGTTTTCAATGTCTCTTACTGTAGCCATAACCAACTTATGGCCATCAATTTCTACTAAAGAGGTATTAATTTCCACATTTATTAAGCTCCCGTCCTTTCTAGTGAATTCATATTCATCATGATTGCTTATGATTCCAGCCGAATTCTTATCCAGTATTATTTTGGCACGGGCTCTCTGTATTAATGGTAAAATTTTAAGCTTGAGAAAACATTTTCCAATGATTTCTTGTTTTTTATATCCAATTAATTCTTCAAAAGGGTGATTACAATCAACTATGAATCCTTTAAGGTCATATAAATACCAGGGATCGGGATTATTATCAATTAAAGAATTTAAATAAGATGAAGAACTTCTAATATTTAACATGAGCTTTTCATGCGCAGTAAGTGGCCTTTCCTTTTCAATTTGTGAGTTATTGAAATTACTGCTGTTCTTTTCTAATAATTTACTATCTTGCATCTAAAATCACTGAAAACCATTTTAGGACCCATAATTTGTCCATATTAATAAAACTTTAATATTTTAATAAATTGTTAAAGTTTTGATTAAATGAATATTTTATTTTAATTATATTATATAATTAATGCCATTATAATTTCTTTGATATTTTTTTGATAACTGCTGAACCAAAATAGGGCAGGCATACCAGCCCCAAAATTGAAGTCATCCAAAACGAGATTAATCGCTCCAATACCGTGGCTGCTGCACTTATTGATGGAGGTATGCCTGCTGCAGAATAAAATAGGATCATAACCCCATCAACAGCCCCTAATCCTCCAGGAAGGAGAGGAATCATTCCAATCAAGCTGGCAATGATAAAAACTTCGGCTATTACAATTAAAGAAACATCAACCCCAAATGCGGAGAATACTAAATATACTCGTATTATTTCCAAAAACCAAATTAAGAATGAAAGCGGAATTCCATAGAGCATTACTTTTGGGTCACTTAGCATGATTTTTATAGTGTGTTGGAATTCATGTATAGCTCCTAATGCCTTTTTTTTGAGCTTATCTGGATTTTTATGGTAGAATCTTTTAATTATCCTTAAAACCCACAAAGTAATTTTTTCTCCAGCATTCTTATTTACAGACATATAAAGAGCAATTAAAAACAGGACTACAATTAAAATTACAGCCATTGTTAAGCTTAAAATTATCCATAAACTTAAATTAAAGTACAGTATCATGGCAATTATGGTCATGACAGCTAAAACAAGGAATGGGAAAGTGTCCAAACCCCTGTCCGCGATAACCGTTGCAAAAGAGGATTCCATTGACGATTTAGAATATTTACTTAACATATATGCTCTTAAAGGTTCGCCGCCGCCCCGGGCACTGGGAGTTATATTATTTACAGCCATTCCCACCATGAGCATAGGTAGCAGGTGCCTTTTTTTGACATTGATGCCCACTGAATTTGTGGTTATAGACCACCTTAAAGTCAATAAAATATATGTTATTAATTGCACTACCACCGCCAGCAATATGTAAACGGGATTAGCTTGTTTAAATGCCTGTTCAATTTTATCAGGGCCTATTATAAATATCATGGCAATTAAAATGCCCAATCCAAGCAGTATTAGAATTAATCCTTTATGTTTCATTATAAACCTTCAAAATCTGTAATTCATTAATATCTGTGATAACTGCTCTAATCATATAACATCATAGTATTTAAACTATAACTCGATCAATTCATAAGACATATCTTCAGGATCTAAAAGAACTAATGTTTTTTTGCCAGATAAATATCCGCATACCTCTCCCGGATTGATTACCATAGTTTTTCCAGATCTTAAATCTTTAGAAACATCTATTTGATGGGTGTGGCCCCTTACAACCACATCATATTCCCCACAATAAACCAAAGAATCCACTATTTTAGATTGAGTCCCGTGAATAACAGCTATTTTTCTCCCACGAATATTTAAATCTTTAAAATCCTCTAAAACACATAAATCAGAAAATGCTATTTTAAGTCCATTTCTTTCACCATCATTATTCCCAAAAATTGCTTCAAACGGCATTTTAAGTCTTTTAAATTTCTGGGCCGTGAAAGGAGAAATTAAATCCCCAGCGTGAATAACCAAATCCACATTTTCACTGTTAAAAAACTTAACAGCGTCTTCGATTGCTGTTAAATTATCATGAGAATCAGACATAATTCCTATCATATCTATTTTATTTTTAGTTAATAACTAATATAACTGCTTAAATCGAAAAGATTTAAAAAAAATTCTTATCATTGCTTATAATTAATCAAACAAATAACACCCAGATTGACATAAAATCCATTTTTTTCCATTGGTTGAAAAAATCCAGTGAATTAATAAAAAAAAGAATTTTTACAAACATATCTTTATATGCCATGAAATTAAGATTTAGATTCGATGTACATGTAATAGTATCATAGGTTTATTCTGACATTTGTTTAATATATCAATTGTTTGAATTATTTTATGAGACTTGAGTGCATACGCTATGGTTAGATATGACTCAAAATTAGTGTCATTTTGACTTTAGGATGTGATGAATTGTTTGAAAATGACTACAATAGAAGAGAAAGTTTCTCCTGCCCAATTAATGTGGGTGAAGAATACGATGTTAAAATAGAAGACTTAGGCCGAGATGGCGATGGGATCGCCCGGGTAGAAGGATTCGTAGTATTTGTACCTGGTGCAAAGGTCGGCGATGAGGTTAAAATAAAAATCAATGCTACCAGACCTAAGTTTGCATTTGGTGAACTAGTTGAATAAATAGATGAATTATTAATTTTTAGATTCCAGAAAATCCCTAATTGGGTTTCTTGAATTTCTTATTTTATTTCTTTTATTAAGCTTACTGAATAAGTTATTGATCGAAAACTTTCCAGTTAGTTTTAAAGATCATTTAAGTCCTCAAATAAATCTTAATTTTTATAAATCAATACTAATTGTAATTGAACTGTATCACAAATATAGTTTAATAATCCCTGAATGATAAACCCTATTCAAAATTTATAATTGCTTTTTCATTAGATCAAATCCCATGAACAGTTTTATTAACTTTCAATATCATAAATATTAATCATGAAAAATGGATTGGAGGTTATAATGTGGATTGGTTAACCATTATTATCATAATAGGAATCATATTGATAATTTTAGGGCTTTCTATTCGCATAGTAAATCAATATGAAAGAGGAGTTGTTTTTCGACTAGGAAGAGTTATAGGAGTCAAAGAACCTGGACTGCGAATTATAATCCCTTTAGTGGATCGGATGGTTAAACCCTCCCTCAGAATAGTAACCATGCCCATTCCTGCTCAAAAGATAATCACACAAGATAATGTAACTATAGATGTGGCGGCAGTAGCTTATTTCAAAGTAGTTGATGCCTACAAAGCCGTGGTAGAGATAGAAAATTACAATCGAGCAGTTAATCAAATTTCCCAAACTACAGTAAGAAGCGTGGTTGGGCAATTTACTCTTGATGAAGTTTTATCAGACACGCCCAAAGTTAATCAGAAAATTCAGGAAATTATCGACGGCCATAGCGAACCTTGGGGAATTAAAGTAACAACGGTGGAAATAAAAGATATAAAATTGCCAGAAAGCATGCAAAGAGCAATTGCACTACAAGCAGAAGCTGAAAGAGAAAAAAGAGCCAAAATTATATCTGCAGAAGGTGAATATCTCGCTGCAGGAAAATTAGGAGAAGCCGCAGACATTATAACAGAACACCCCGTTGCCCTACAATTGAGGATAATGCAAGTACTTAGTAATATTGCTGCTGAAAAAAATTCAACCATTGTATTCCCGGCACAATTATTAAACAGCATCAGGGATATTAAAGATTTCTTAGGGTCTGAGTTAGAAGCTAGTGAAAAAAATAAAAAATAATCCGTGAAGCATATAATTAAATTTGTTTAGATAAAAACAATTTTTTTATAATTTTGGACCTAAAAAATATGCTTAACCATTAATTAAACAATTTTATCCATTATTATATTTAAAAAAAGTTAATTAATGCGTTTTTTTAAACTATGCTAAAATTTATATGTGTTAGAGAATATCTCTAATAAGATAATTATGAGATTTTTAGGTAGACGAGATATTTATATTGTATCCGAGTATTTAGGCGGTATCATGCAGGGTATTGGGGTTGTAGTCCTACTACCCATAATAGTCGCCCTAATTTACGGTGAAAGTAACTACATTAGTTTTATAATCCCTTCTATAATCTCATTTACCATAGGAACTGTGCTGAAAAAAGCCCCACCCAAACAAGATGCAATACGATTAAAACATGGGATGATGATTGCCGCACTGGCATGGTTATGGGCTGCCCTTATTGGGGCTTTGGTAATGATCCTAAATACAGACATCAATATCAGTTTCATTAATGCTTACTTTGAAAATATGTCTGCTTGGACCGGCAGTGGATTAACTATGTTCACCAATGTGGAGGCTTTGCCTAAATCTTTGCTTTTTTTAAGAAGTTTAGAACAATGGGTGGGTGGAATTGGAGTAGTTATTGTAGTTATAGGAATATTAATTCGCCCCGGTACCGCTGCTTCAAGATTATATAAATCAGAAGCTCGTGAAGAGAGAATAAAACCCAGTATTGCCAATACAGTTAAAACAATATGGTGGATTTACTTATTTTACACATTATTAGGGATTGTTCTCTATGGGCTGGCAGGGATGCCTCTTTTTGATGCCATAAACAATACCATGACTAATCTTTCCACTGGGGGGATGTCCATTAAGAATGGCAATATTGGTTCTTATGGCAGCGATCTGATAACAATCATTACTATATTTTTGATGATTGTAGGTGGAACCAGTTTTTTAGTCCATTATCGTACTCTAAAAGGGAATGTGAAGTTTATTTTGAAGGACATACAATTTCAAGCCATGATAATTATTGTTACCATGGTTTCTATATTTATTTTCTTAAGCGGTGATATTGCTCCGCTTGATTCTATTTTTAATGTTGTTTCCGCGCTTAGCTGTACCGGATCTAATGTTCAACCATCATCACAGATGTTAATTTGGCCAGTTTATGTGAAAATATTAATTATTACCTGCATGCTTATAGGAATGGCCGCAGGTTCTACTACAGGAGCTATAAAGCTAATAAGATTAGTTACTTTTCTTAAAGGAATGTATTGGGAGATAATAAAAATTTTAAGGCCTGAAGGATCAGTTATTCCCCGAAAAATATCTGGAAAAACTGTGACCGACGTAGAAATTAGAGAAGCTGGATCTTACATAACTGTTTATGGAATATTTCTTTTATTTAGTTGGCTTGTTCTTTGCATATATGGTTACGACCCATTGAATGCATTATTTGAAGCTGCTTCAGCCCAAGGAAATGTAGGACTAAGCATGGGGATAATTTCTCCAAGTATGCCCGATATAGCAGAAATAGTAATGATTTTCAGCATGTGGTTAGGGAGATTAGAAATTATACCAGTTTTAGTATTATTTAGAGGGGCGTTAGAGGTTTTCAAAAGCTAAAAATAGCATTATAGAAAAAGCTTATTAGTAGGAATAATCATAGAGAATCATCCGATAAGATATTAAATTTAACTTATAAATCATAATTATAAACTTTAAATCATGAGTTTTTTACTAATTTAAGAGTTTTTTAATGCTTAAATCAAGGTGTATCTATGTATGTAGTTATAATGGGCGGCGGTCGAGTAGGGTTGACCTTAGCCAATCTTTTAATTTCTGATGGTCACGATGTTACTCTAATTGAAAATGATGAATCATTATGTGGTAATGCTGCTGTAGAACTGGATGCTCTGGTAATTTGCGGTAATGGTACTGATACAAAAACTTTAGAAGAATCTAATATTCATAATGCAGATGTTTTTGTGGCAGCCACCGGAAATGACGAAGCAAATCTGCTCTCCTGTATCCTGGTAAGAGAGTACAACATACCCAAAATCATAGCACGTGTAAGTAATCCAGATCATGAAGAAGCTTTCCGTAAAGTGGGTATAGATGATGTAATCAGCCCAGAACGTACTGCTGCAGGTTATCTGGAAAAACTTATTACTCGCCCCAAAGTAGCGGATTTAATTGTTTTAGGGCATGGTGATGCTGAAATATTAGATATGGCCATAAAAAATAAGAAAATCATTGGAAAAACAGTAGGGGATGTTTCTCCAACAGATAATTATATTATTGTTTCTATCTATAATAACGGGCACATCGAAATTCCTCATCCAGATATGATTTTAAATGAAGGGAGCCGAGTATCCGTTTTAGTGAAAATAGGCGCCGTGAAAGAAGTTACAAAAATGTTCACCAAATAATCCTTAAAATCTTTTTTAAGTTATTAATTCTATTAAAATACTGTTTATTTAATTAAAAAATCTTTTTTTATTACCCTATCATCTAATTTTTATAAAAACAGGGAATAACCGGGATAATAAAATCTTAACAAGATTTAAATAATAAAAAATCCATTAGTTATTTGGTGCAATAAAATGAGTCTGTGGATAATAGCAATTATTTTAATAATTATAGTGCTTATTGTTTGGATTGTATTAATGTATAACAGTCTGGTGAGTCTGCGTAATCGTGTGAAAAATGCATGGTCCCAAATCGACGTCCAGTTAAATAGGAGGGCGGATTTGATACCTAATCTTGTAGAAACAGTTAAAGGATATGCTAAACACGAAAAAAGCGTATTTGAGAATGTTACTAAAGCTCGTTCAAGTTTAATGAATGCTCAAACAGTGCAAGAAAATCAAAAAGCCAATAATCAACTCACCGAAGCCTTGAAAACACTTTTTGCTGTGGCTGAAAACTACCCTGATTTAAAAGCCAGCACCAATTTTCAAGACCTTCAAAATCAATTATCAGAAACTGAAGATAAGATTGCATATTCCCGGCAATTTTACAACGACACAGTACTAATGTACAACAACAAAACCCAGATGTTCCCCAGCAATATTATTGCTTCTCAATTTAATTTCACAGAAGCAGAATTTTTCGAAATTGAAGAATCAGCTAGATCAGTGCCTAAAGTAGAATTTTAGGTGATTGAATGGATAAAAAGCATTTCATTTCTTTTATCCTGCTTTTTTTAATAATAATCTCCTTTTTTTCATCATTAGCTTTTGCTCATCGAAGTTATTCTATTCCACTTATGCACGTGGACGTTGTGGTAAATGACGATGGGAGCATACATGTCAAAGAAACTATTAATTACTCTTTTCAGGGAACCTATAACGGAGTATACCGTGACATCCCTTTAGACGGTCAGAAGATCAATAATCTTCAAATTAATACAACTGGAGCATATTCCAACTATTCTATCAGTGAAAAAAACAACAATAAACATATAACCATTTTTTTGTATTCAAACCCTCAAAAAACAAGGCCCATTACAGATAAAGAGGTGAAGGTGGTTATTGAATATGACTATTTGTATGTAGTGAAATTTTATAATGATGTGGCAGAGTTACATTATAAATTAGTTGGCAGTGGTTGGGCTACAGATATTGAAAGGTTAACTACCAATATACACTTAAAATCAAATAAAAGTGTAATATACTGGTTAAATCCCCCATACTATGTTGAAAATTCTGCATGGAATAACAACAACTTGGAAATTACCAGTAACGCCATTCCTTCAGGAAAATATTTGGAAGTCCGGATGATAATTCCTAAAAGTCAATTTATGGCCAATCCACTATATGGAATAAAATTAAATCAAAATGGTGCTGCGGCAATAGAGAAAGTGCAGCGCGATTATCAAAATTATCTGAACTTAATGAATTTATTATATACTGTATTAACCATTTTACTTATCTCAGCTTGTTTTATTCCAGTTATTATTTACTTGAAATATGGTCGGGAACCTAAAATAGATTATAGAGCAGTTTATGAACGTGACATACCCACCCATGATCCACCAGCAATTGTTAATGCCATATGCAGCGAGGGATTTTCAAAAAAAGTTGGTGAGCCCAATATGGATGGTTTTAAAGCCACCATACTTGATCTAATTAATAGAAAATTTATAATTATTGCGAATCGTCGTGCTGAAGATCAGGAAAAATCATTATTTTTAAAATTGAACCACTCTAAAAAACATGAAGCACTTAAAGAGTTTGAATTGTATGCATATAACTTTTTAAAAACATATGCCAAAGATAACCTAATATCTCTAGAAGAAATTTCCCATAGCGCAAAAACTCGGGAAACCAGTAGAATTTTCACAGGATCTTACTTGAACTGGAGAGGCGCCATTAAAGCTCAAATTTTTAATGACGAAAAATTAATAGAAATTTTTTCCAACCAAGGAGATGTAAAGCTAAAAAAATTTGGAAAAATAGGATTATTATCCATACTAATAGCCATATGGGGTATTTATAACCTACCTGCCGCGAAATACATCCTAATATCCTCTGTCATGTTGATTTTGATATCCATAACATCTTTATTGCTTCCTCAAAAAATTGGAGGTCATTGGAGTACCAATGGAAAAGAGTACAATGCAAAATGGCAGAATTTTAAGAAGTACATTCATGATTTTAGTTTGATCAAAGAATATCCTCCAGAATCAGTTGAGATATGGAATAAATATCTGGTTTATGCAACTGCATTAGGTGAAGCTAAATCAGTGATTAAAGCTATGGAAATATCATTACCAACAGCAGAATTAGCAAATAGTGAAATATTCATGTTCTATTATTACAGAGGAGATCATCTTCTCTTTGAATCAATAAATATCAGCTTAAATAACTCATTCTCCTCCGGAGGATCCTTTGAAAATAATAATGGTGGTGAGTTTGGAGGAGGGGGCGGATTAGGTGGAGTGGGTGGCGGACTTGGTGGAGGAGGCGGAGGAGCATTTTAACCTCCACAGCTTATCGCAATTCACTGCATATAATTTTTAAAATCTAAATTTTAGTGAATACTCTAAAATTATTTTTCAATAAATATTTAAATAAAATTTGTATAAATAAATGAATAATCTCTAATCTGGAGTAAAATAAATGGATCTTTTCACACATTTTTTAGTCCCATTCATAATCCTTTTTTTCTTAGGTTGTAAAAACCCACTGGCCGGAGGATTGGGGGGAATTTCTATTGATTTTGATGTTGTACTGGTGATAATAGGATTTTTATTCCCATATCTTTTTATTTTCAGCCACCGGGGAATCACCCATTCGTTAATATTCGGTTTCATCACCGCAATTATCTTTCTTTATATCATTAGTAGAAAGCCAGTGCGCAGACTAATCAGTAAGGCGATTAAAAGAGATTTTAACATAGATTTCAACTGGAAAACTATTACACTTGCGTATTTCGGGGTTTTGATGCATCTTTTACTTGATTTTTTAACCACAGGAGGATTGCCATTATTTTATCCATTTTCTTTAGCTAAATTCAGCGGTGAAATCTATTATTACACTGATTTGATAACTACTCTTGTTTCACTGTCAGTGCTGATAATAATATATTTAAAAATTAATTTAAAATACAAAAAAATTATTATGATCCTTTTTTTAATAATGTTGATTTTATTTGGAGGCATAAGGGCTTATGAAAAAAATAATGCCATCAACTCTATGGAATCTAGTTTAAACGAAAATTTCACAGAAATAACTGCTTATCCTACTTCGGATACTTTCATCTGGAAAGTAGTCCTTTTTGATCCGAAAAATCAAAAATATGAATTGTATGATTATTATAATTTAAATGGAAGCAAAAATCTTCAAGGTAGTTATAATAAAATCAATATCACAGGCAACTACAGTGAAGGGATGAAGGCCATTGCAGAAGCAGATGAAACAGCAGTAGTGGAATCCTTTAAATGGGACTCATTTTACACATGTGTGAATGCTCAAGAACAGGCAAGTCAATGGAAAATAACATATTTTGATTTTTTAGCCACCCACTACAGGTCAAACAACATTACAGTTTATGTGAAAAAATAAATTTTAAAAAAAGAATTTATCTTTACTATTTTAATATTAAAATCCTTTAATCATTTCATGAGCCCATTTTATATGTTGATTGGCGTTATTTACCCAGGGACCATGTCCCGGTAATAAAAATTCAGCATTTAATTTGTTTAATCTTTCAAGAGAATTGGTCATGTCCTGTATATTGCCCCCGATATCAACTCTACCAAACCCTCCATTGGCAAAAACTGTGTCTCCGGATATTAAGATTTCCCCATCAAAAAGACATATCCCCCCACGGGTATGTCCTGGAGTATGAATAACTTCAAAGCCCGCTATTTTATCTCCTTCTTTAAGTTTATTCGAAATAGTCATGGGTTCTAATGACTTTCCAAACATATAAGATACAGATGTAGTTTGATCAGCATTCTCCAGAGCAGGTGCATCTAAGTGATGTATGGAAATATCTGCATCAAATAAGAAATTTCCACCTACATGATCATAGTGGCAGTGCGTATTGACAATCTTAGAGATATCTTCAGGATTTATCCCTGCTTTTTTTATCTCAGAAAAGAGATAATCGGGATTGCTTCCAGCCCCGGTGTCTACTATTACGTTTCCAATAAGATAAACATTAGAATCATAACCCAAACCTTCGATAAAAACAACATCATTTATTCTGTCCATGATTTT
>NZ_JALKIF010000006.1:0-27500 GCF_023227715.1 Methanobacterium alcaliphilum | reverse complement strand
CGGCACTTGCCAAGTAAAGCCTGTAAATCAAGCTTATGAACCACAGCCTATGTTTACAGCCTTCTAAAACATAGCCCTTTATGGGGATACACTTACATTGATAGTCATCATATATAAACGTTTTGGGCAAATAACTTCTCAATAAAGAATAGGAAAAATTCCATTTCAACATCAATAATTAACCATTGAAAAATGCCCACAATGCAAGTGAAACTAATAAAATAAGCGGAATTATAAAAAATAGTGTTGAACTCCTTTTGGTAGCCATTAAAGCATAAACAATAGCCATGACAGCCGCTATCCAGAAAGAAATTTGGGGTAAAATTATATTCAAAATACTGGCTATGATAACCAAGATCATAGCACCTATGATCACCACATTCCATTCAATACCATCATCCACTGATTCCATCTGGTATCGGGATTTTTCTACAGGAATTTCCCTATTAAGTGTTTCACTTCTATTATATGGCCTAGATTTAAACTGAGATTGAAGAGGCTTTGATGGGCCAGTAGATCGGGGTTTTTGCGGTTTAGATGAATAAGATTTAGGTGGATAGTTTGAACGTAAATGTGTTCCACAGTTAGAACAATATTTTGCCGAATTTTTATTTCTTTCACCACAATTAGAACAATAAACCATTATTTCATCCTATTTATTTTTATAACTACATGTTAACTCAATGATATGCTGTTAAAAAAATTAACTTAACAGATTTATTAATGATGTTTCCTCTTAATATAAATTTATTGAATAATGATTAAGTTCAATATTATAATATTAATATTTAGTAAATATGCCTATCTAAATATATTGGTTAAAAAGAAAAATAAGGATAGATATAATCTTAATTAATTAAAATTAATATTCTGTGAGCAAAATGCAAGTTATAAAAAAATTAAAGGACTTTAGAACATTAGAACTTCTGCAAAAAGCTAACGAACTAACTCTCAAAAATCATAGCAATGAAATTACCTTAGAACGGGCAATTTTTCTCTCCTGGTGGTGTGAAAAAGGAGACTGCGCATTCTGTTATATGAGCACCCAAAAACCGCGCATAAGTGACCCAAAAAAAGCTCGTCGTCAGATAAACTCAATTTTAGCTGAAGCAGAATTATGCCGGCGCATGGGGTGGAATATAGAATTTTTATCAGGAGGATATGGCTCATTCAGTACTTCAGAAATTAAATCCATTTCTCAAGATATTTTTAAAATAACAAAACAGCCAGTATGGTTGAATATAGGCATAACTAATGATTTAGAGGAATATGGTGAAGAGATTTCCGGGATAACCGGAGCTATAGAGATAGCGAATCCCGAATTACATGACAAAATATGTCCCAGCAAATCACTTGAAGATATAACAAATATGTTAGAAGTAGCTGGAGATTTAGGATTTAAAAAAGCAATAACTATCATATTAGGGCTGGGTGAAACTCCTGATGATTTAGAATATTTATTTAATCTCATAAATGACTTGAAAATCCATAGAGTAACATTTTATTCATTAAATCCCCATAAAGACACTATTTTTGAAACACAACCCCAACCGGCTTCACTATATTATGCCGGAGTAGTGGCTGCGACAAGAATAATGTTTCCTGAACTTGAAATTGTCTGCGGTACATGGATTGATAACTTAGCAAATATTGGGCCTTTGATAATGAGTGGAGCAAACGGATTAACTAAATTTCCTCTTTTTAAAATGTTTGGGACCCGTTATGGTAAAAGAGTTGAAGAAGAAGTTTATTGGTCAGGACGAAAATTAAAAGGAACGTTTACAGATTTTAATAGCCTAAAAAATGGCGCTGATTTAGGTGAATTAAATCCATTTATAAAAAGATATATTGATAAGTGTCTAAATAAAAAACCTCTAAAGGAATAACTTAGTAAATTTATATGAGACATATATTTTATGATTATTAATAAATTGAAAAATAACAAATATTTATGAAATATTTCACCATTTATGAAGTCATGGAGGGATGACTATTAATATGAAATGCGGACTTGAAATTCACGTTCAACTGGAAACCGATTCGAAACTCTTTTGTGATTGTCACACTAGCTATCAGGACGCTCCTGCAAACAGTAATGTATGTCATGTTTGTCTAAACCAACCCGGAGCTAAACCTTACCCAACAAATGATAAAGCTTTAGAAGGAGCCCTTAAAATCGCTTTAATGTTAGATTGTGATATTGCAGAAGACGTTACTTATTTTATGAGAAAACATTATAACTATCCTGATCTTCCTTCGGGATACCAGAGAACTTCAGTTCCTATTGGATACAATGGTGATCTTAATGGAGTGCGTATTAGAGAAGTACACATGGAAGAAGACCCCGGACAGTACAAACCAGATTTAGGTATTGTTGATTTCAATCGGTCTGGAATCCCCCTTATTGAAATTGTAACAGATCCAGACATGCATTCTCCAGAAGAAGCACGTTCATTCCTTAAAGAATTAATTAGAGTTCTAGAATATAGTGGAAATGCGCGTGGTGAAGGTACCATGCGAGCTGATGTGAATATTTCCCTCGAAGGCGGAACAAGAGTGGAAATAAAAAATATTAACTCTATCAAAGGGGCCTACAAAGCACTTAAATTTGAGATGGTTCGCCAAAAAAATCTTTTAAAAAGAGGAGTGCAAGTAAAGCAAGAAACACGAGCTTTTCTGGAATCTCAAATGATTACAGTTTCCATGCGACTTAAAGAAGGAGCAGAAGATTATAGATTCATTCCAGATCCCGACTTGCCACCCATGCAAGCAGAATCTGAACAGATTACACAAATTCAAGAAAAGATGCCTGAACCGCCCCATATAAAAGTTAAAAGATTTATGGCAGAATATAATCTTCCTAAAGAACATGCACAAGTACTTACTTCAGAATTAGAGCTAGCTAATGCATTTGAAGAAGTTGCAAAGTTAATTAATCCAGAATTTGCAGCTTTGTGGATGAGAGATGAACTCAAACGTGTCTTATATTATAACAAATTAACTTTCTCTCAGAGCAATATTAATTCAAAACAAATTATAGAACTTCTAGAGATGCTACAGAAAAAAGAGATTACCACTAAAGCCGGGCAGAGAATCATAGAACAAATGCCTAACAACACCAAGTCCCCCCGCGAAATCGCAGAAGAAATGGGATTAATTGGAATAGTTAATGAAGATGACGTGATCAAAGCAGCCAAACAAGCTATTGAAGAGAATCCGGAAGCAGTTTCGGATTACCACCAAGGCAAAAAGGCGGCTTTAAATTTCCTGGTGGGGCAAGTTATGAGAATTACCCGAGGAAAATCTGAACCCGGCCACACAGTGAAATTATTAAAGGAGTTATTATAATTATTTTATGGAGTTATGGGGCCTTATCATGGCTAAGCATGTATTAAACTTAATGTTATGGCATCCTAAAAAAGATATTTCACTATGCAATATAACTTATCTCCATAGAGGCGCTCATGGAAATCTGAAAACCGTCAATGGTTCCCAAATAAAAAAATTAGAAAAAGGATTTTTAATCTTAGATGAAGATCAATTAATCCCATATCACCGCATTGTGAAAATAGAATGTAAAGATAATTTAATCTGGAAAAAATGTTCCCATAAATAACCTTTGGAAGAATTACTATGAGTAACAAAGCCCTTGTAAAGGATTATATGACAAAAGATGTGATTACTGTTACGCCAGACACTCTTAATTCTGATATAATTGAACTAATGAAAGATAGTGGTCATGACGGTTTTCCAGTTAAAGAAAATGGAGCAGTAACCGGAATGGTGACTGCATTTGATTTTGTCCTAAAACCATGGTCCAATTATGTTAAGGATATTATGTCTTCAGATGTGGTGGTAGCTGATCAGGATATGTCAATAAATGATGCCGCCCGAGTTATGTTTCGTATGGGAATATCAAGACTGCCAGTTATAGACAAAAAAAATCACCTAGTAGGCATAATAACCAATACCGATATCGTTAGATCCCACATTGAAAGATCAACTCCTATGAAAGTTAATTATTTCAAAAAAACGTTGGAACAACTCTACAATATTAAAACTGAAATAAAAAGAATGAAAGTACCCACCGAAAGGCTAAGGCCCACCCAGAACAAAGTTTATGCTGATGAACTGCAAGGAAGAACTTATGAGCTTAAAAGAGGCCTTGCAGAACCAACCATCGTTGTGAAAACTGGAGAACGTTTTGTACTGGTTGATGGGCACCATAGAACTGTAGCGGCTCGTAAATTAGGATGTAAAGAAATTGATTCTTATGTTATAGATTTGAAGCAGGACCTTAAACTAGGGATGGAAAAAACTGCTGATTTAAATGGTATTTTTACCATGGAAGATATTGAAATTATTGATGATGCCCAACATCCACTAATAGCTATAACCCGGAGTATGCGAGATAAAAAGAGGAAAAAAAATGGCAGATGAAAAAATTATAGCCGAAATTTACAAAGTTCTTGAAGACCGCAGAGACCACCCTATTAATTCTTACACGTCTATAATGATGCAAGACGATGCCAAGTCTGCTGAAGATAAAATACTTGAAAAAATTGGCGAGGAAGCCGCAGAAGTAATAATTGCTTCAAAAAATAATGATAATTTAGTTTATGAATCTGCTGATTTGATTTTTCACACCCTACTCTTATTAGCATATAAAGGAGTGGAATTAAATGATCTTTTTGATGAATTTAAAAAGAGAAGGAAATAATTTGATTTAAAAAACATTAATTTTATACCACTTTAAATCCATAACATTCCTCTTTTAGAAATGCTCTTTTAAAATTGATCTAACATCTTTCAACCAATTTTCTCGTTCTTCTAAAGTACTGCTTGCTACAATTCTAAACATTTTTCTGTGAACATTTTTAATACCACAAAAATCAAAAACACAATCTTTCCAAATTCGCTCTAGAGGATCTCCAAACACATTCATTTCCCTTTCTTCAGAAGTATTGGATGTGTTGAACACAAAAGCCATTTTTGCATTTAGAAGTCCTTCTGGAACACCAGATCCATCATCTCCTTCTTTAAATGCATAAGCTATTCCTGATCGAAGCACCCGATCCATCCAACCTTTTAAAATCGCAGGTGGTTGACCCCACCAATTAGGGTGGATAATTATTATGCCATCCACGTTTTGAATCTCTTTTCTATGCTTTAAAACTAAAGGGTCTGAAGTTTCGCCATTTACCAGTTCATTGCCTTTTAATAAAGGGTTAAATTTTTCATCATATAAATCATGCGCAAAAACCTCGTGTCCCTTAGCATGAGAATAATCTAAAATAGTTTCATATATTGCATGGTTGAAACTTTTTTCATAAGGATGGGCTAAAATAACAGATATCTTCATATTAATCAACTTTACTTAGATTTTATTTTCTCCAAATAAACAAAACGTAAATTTTCATTGATATATTTAATTTTGAAAATTTTATAACCTTTATTTGAATAGAAATGGATGTTTTCTTTACTTTTATGTCCAGTAGTTAATACAAATCGGGAATATTTTGAAAATATATGCTCTATCTCATCCATTAAAGCAGACCCAACCCCCTGATTTTGTAAGTCCGGTTCAACAATTAATCTTCCCACATAGCATGTTTCACTATTAAGAACATTTACCCTCAACGAACCAATTATGCAATTATTTATTGTTGCTTTTAGAAAAAAATGATCTTCATATTCCTTTATTATCTCATCTAAAGTCTGTTCCATAGGCGGGATGGTTAAATTATCGTAAAGATCATCTTCACTTTTATAAGCACGCTTTTGAAGGAGCAGTATTTCGTTTGCATCTGAAATATCTGCCTCTTCAATAATTAAAGAATTCATTTTTTTCCTAGATTCATTTATGGGCCACAGCCTTAAAAAAGTTATAAAAAAATGTACCATCTTTTTCTGCAGATTTATGTAAATCTCCAATCCCTTTTTCCCATTGAGTGCTGCTAACTAATCCAGATTTTATGGCTTGGTCCTTTACCCCATCCACCATTGCAATAATGGTCTTTTTGATAAATCCCTCCACAAGTTGTGGTTTACTATTATCCACATATACTACTCTGGGAGTTACAACAATTTCTTCAAACCCAGCATCATCCAAAAGAGGATACAAGCGTCTTCCAACCATAGGATCCCCGCCTAATTCCTGTTGTGCTTTTATTAATGCTTTCCACGCTTTAACTGCTTCTTCACTCTCCGGGTGGAAATAACAGGACCCATGGTCCCCTTCAATTACAGTAATAGTTCCATCTTTTTTTAAATATTTTTTTAATTCTTCCAATGCTTCTACAGGGTTTAAAAGATGTTCCAGTACAAAGCAGACAAAAATATGGTCAAAACTCTCTTCCTCAAAGGGGAGATTCATTATATCTGCTTGTTGAAATTCCACGTTTTTTATTCCGGATTTTTTTGCAGCCCTTTTGGCATGATTTAACGAATCCTCCGAAATATCAATAGATATAATTTCAGCATCGCGACTTTTTTTTGCTAGAAGAGTGGTTTGAGCCCCTACACCACAACCCGCCTCCAGTACTTTACTTCCAGGCGGAAATTGAGTGTCATAATGTAATATTTCTGCTAGAGTATCTGCTTGATCTAAGAGACGTTCAGACTCCCGTTTTGAATAACCATGAACATAATCTTTCATAATAACACCTTAAACTATTTCGTGATTCTATAATGAACCAACTATTTTTTTAATAACATCATCCAGTGTGGAATTACTTTGCAATATATTTATTATTTTAGGATGAGGATTAGAATAAATAATAGGATAATCTTTATCCCCTTCTTCTTTTTGAGGAACATATGCTAATTTTTCACAATTTAATGAAAATTGTGCATTAATACCGGTTTTATTACCCCTAGCATCCAATCTGATCCATTTATCATTTAAATATACTCCATTAAGACCATGCAGAATCTTCCCCGAATCAGTGGATAATTTTTGATAACAGAACCCCGCTGGAATTCCTTGAGACCTAAAAAATGCCCCCAATAAATGTGATTTGGCAAAACACAAGCCATGTCCTTTATTAAGGACATCAGAAGATTTATAAGTAATTTCATTACTTTTAATATCTGAGGAATGGTGTATCTCATCTCTTACAAATTCATATAAGTCCTTTGCTGTTTCAATTTCATTCTCAGCATTTTTAGATATCTGTGAAGCTTTTTTTTGAATTAGTTTATTATCACAATCTATTATCTGTGAACAACGCAAATATTCATTTAAATTTCTTTTTTCAGGAATTAAATTCAATTTATCACCACACAACCCACTAAAATGGAATTAATGTTTTACCTAACCACAAAGCAATCATTATTAATGGAATCTGTAATGGGAAAGATAATGCAACAAACATTAACATTAAACGATTATTAAGCACTTTTTCATGATAAAATATGCAAAAAATCCATAAACAATATGGAATGACCAGCGCTATGGCTGTTATAAGACCCGGCACATATGAATTTAAATAAAGTCCTTGGAAAATATGAATTATTGCATTTACAAAAATCAACACCACAACTAAAAGATATAACTTCAATATGTTTCCTTCACGTTTTTTAATGGCGAAATAAGTTACAACCACCACCAATATTGTTAAAAATATAATGCTCACCATGAATTGAGCAGATGTGGTTTTTAACATTTCAAATAAAGGTATTGAGCTTAAAATAGAATTATGGGCCATAAACGAACTCATGGTCAAATATTCTTCCATATCATGAATAAAGAATATTATGGGCAAAAGCCACATAATTCTACCTAAGTTTGTCCGTTCCAGTAATTTACAGAGCATTTTTTAAAACCTAACTATAATTCCCCAACCACTAACATTTCATAGTCTTCTGTGGTTAAACTATCTTTTCGACTGAATTCACCTAATTTACATCCAAAAATTTCAATTTTAGTGAAGTTTAATGATTTCAAGAGCCATGTGATTTCAGAGGGAACATAATATCGTTCATTACAATCCAAAACCATAATTTCACCATCATCTCCTTCAATTTCCATTGTGTTATGATCACGGAAAGTCATTAGATCAAAGTTATTATCCATATTGACTTGATTTTCTGAATTAGAATTTATGAAATCTTTTACTGAATGGAAAAGAGGGAATAGGCCATTAAGAGTGGTAAATATCAACTTTCCATTCTTTTTAAGTGCTTTTGCAGCATTTTCAAGTATTTGAAAATTCATTTCATCTGTTTCCATTAAAGAGAATCCTCCCTCACAAATCATGATTACCAGGTCAAATTCTTCTTCAAATAGTAAATTACGGGCATCTGCCTGGCGAAGATCAAGTTTTAAACCTTCATTTTCTGCATTTTCCCGGGCTTTGTTTAACATGGATTCCGACAAATCCATTCCCACTACAGAATATCCTCTTTTAGTCAATTCAATGGAATGACGTCCAGTGCCGCAACCAATATCTAAAATTTTGGCATTTTTGTTATAATTTAATTCTTTTTCAATAAAATTGACTTCTCCTTGAGTTCCATGAGTATAACATTCTGATTCGTATTTTTCAGCATAATTTGAGAATAATTCTTGGTACCACTGTTTCATAATATCACCCGGATTTAGTTAACCTGAAATAAATATAATTAACCAGTTACTAATTAAATCATACGATTATTTAGTATTTAAAATAAACTTAAAATTTAAAAAAAACTAATAAATAAAGTTAAAGATGATTAAGATGGATGAATTCATGAAAGCCGCCTATAAAGAAGCCCAACAAGGACTTCAAGAAGGGGGTATCCCCATTGGTTCTGTGCTGGTCCATGGCTGTGAAATTATATCACAAGGCCGTAATCAGCGCATCCAAAAAGAAAGTTCAATTTTACATGCAGAGATGGATGCCTTAGAAAATGCAGGCAGAAAAAACGTGGATTTTTATAAAGAATGTATTATTTATACCACTTTATCCCCATGTGTCATGTGTAGTGGAGCTATTCTTCTTTATGGAATCCCAGAAGTAGTAATTGGAGAAAATAAATCATTTATGGGGGCAGAAGATTTTCTAAGATCTCAAGGAGTGAAAGTTAAAGTTATTCAGAGCCCTAGGTGCATTGAAATGATGTCTAATTTTATAGAAAAAAATTATGAATTATGGAATGAAGATATTGGGTTGTGAATTATTCAATAAACTATTTTGCAGGAATTTTAAATTCTTTATTCAAAAAAAAAGACCCTAAATTCCCATCTGATTTCATCATTTCCAAACATCTTAATACAGAATAAGCCGCCCTACTAACACCTGCGCTCCTCTTTTCAGTATCAGTTCCCACACAATATAAATTATTTATGGGAGTTTCCACGTCTCCAAAGCCCGAATTAATAGACCATGCTGCTTTTTCAGGAATTAAATCTTGATAATGCACCATTTCAATATGGTTTTTAATTTCGGGTTGAATATTAATTATAGAATCTAAAGCCTTTTTTCGAATTGCCTCAACATCATAATCATCAGGCAATGTAAATGCAAATCCAACTAATTGTTTTCCTTCTGGTGCTAAAGCTGGATCATAATTGGATATAGGAACCATCCAGGCATAAGGGTCGGAATCAATCCACATCTCCGAACCATAATTTTTGAATATTTGTTTATTTAAACCTAACCAGATAGTTAAAGAGTTTACTTTCTGTATTTGATTTAAATTACGCGCATAATCTTCAGGTAAATTATCAACTAGTTTGGGTAAATCTGAAGCAAAGCCTGAATAAATTACATTTTCACAGCAATATTCATTTTTATTAGTAACTACTTTTTCCACTTGATGGCTGCATTGGATTTTTACAACCTCTTCCCTAGTTTTGATTTGTACATTCTTAGGAAAAGAGATTAAAATAGAATTAATTATGGATTGAAGGCCACCCTTAGGATATCCCTGATCTTTAGCCCCTTCTGTAACAAAAAGGTCGTATAAATTCCCAATATATTTTATTGAGCTGCTTTTATGAGTTTTATTATCAATAAATCTAGAAACTGCTGTGTTTTCAATGGAAGTACCCACCAAAAAATAACAAAGCCAATCCACAAATCTTCTGGTAGTAATGGAAATGTTTTCTGGAAGAAGTTCTTTCATAGATATATCCGATAAACTTTTTCCAGCATTTAGAAGATATAAAGTGTTAAATAGTGCTTTCATTATTAATAAACGGTCTGTTTTAGGAATTAATCCGAATTTTAGCCATGAATTAAGATTCCATGGAAACGGTTTTATTTCATTTCCAATCCTAACATGATACTTTCCAAAAGGAACAAATTGAGGAATAACATCAAAATAGTTATCCATTAACTCCTTGAAAGGTCCATTTTCAAGTCGGGTGATTGCATGAGGTCCTGTATCAATACGGTAACCGTCAAATTCATAAGAACGGCACACCCCACCAATATCCTCCTCTTTTTCTAAAATTAGTACTGATTTGCCTTCTTTAGATAGTGCTAGCGCGGATAGTAAGCCGCTGATTCCTGCACCTATCACTATTACATCATAATTATAATTATCCATAAATTCACCTATAATAAAAATATTATTAATATTATTAATATTGTAAAAAAAGTGCGATATGCCTTAAGTGTTAAACAAAATATAAAAAGTTACTGGTGATTGCTTATTTTAATATCTTAAATAAAAAATGAAATTTAATATAATCTAAAATTTATTGCACTATCTCAAATAATTTATTTTTATATCTGGACTTGCAGCAATTCCAGGCTTTGCCAGCAGCTCCACAAATCTGAATCCTTTTTCAGGATGGAATAAATTTGCAGATGCGCAACTTTTTAAAACCCATGCAGTATCAAGTCCTATCTCTGTACCTGCACAAGCCAGTACCAGCTCATTTTCGGGTATAATTCCTGCATCAGTAGCCATTAGTACAGATTCCATTGCAACTAAAGTTCCAGGAGATATTAATTCAAGAGTCTTTGCCATAACATCTAGCGAAGTGGGTCTTTCTAAATGTAACCTCATGGAAAAACTGGGGCCAAAGAGAGGAATAGTTCCTCTGACAATATCCACATTTAAATCCTTTAGTTTCATCCTGTTTTCTTCAGTTACATTCATGGGAACTCTTTTAATTCCCTGTTTAACCCATTCATCACGAACAGCCTTTAATTCCGGGATATCAGAAAATAGATCATTGTCCATCTCCTCAACTTCCCAGTACATACCTTGAGGACAGGTCACGCAGATTATTTTTTTATCCGAAATCGTTTCTGCTATTTTAACTGCACTATCTCCTGTAACCGATGCCACAACAATGTATTCGTATTCAAAAGCTGAATTTTTTAATATATCAATTATTTTACCTGTATTAATGGGTCCGGGTCTTTCAAAGACTTTCATGAAAATCACCTGTTCATATTTAACTATTAATAAGGAGTAAAATTCTTCACATATATTCTCCATACAAAAATTCATTTCCCTCTTTAAAAAATAATTAATGATATTCTATAAATTAAAAGTTAAACCCCTTGTCAATTACTAGGTTTTTAAATATGTGACAAACATAGGGCTTTTATCTTCTCCTACTTCAAACCCGCATTTTTTGTAAAATTCCACTTCACGATCATAGGCAATAATTGCTTTGCGTGCGAAGTCAGCATATTCTGCCAACATTAAATCAACCAGTTTTTTCCCAATTCCTTGCCCCTGATATTCAGGTTTAACCAATAAATAATGAAAATAAACAGTCATAATCCCATCAGATAATGAATTAATTAACCCAACTAGTTTTCCATCATCATATGCTGCATAAACCATGCGAGAGTTCTTTAAAGCTATTTTTAATTTCTCAGGATAATTTCCAGAATCCCATTCTACTGAAAGAAACAATTCCTGGAGTTCTTTTTCTGAAAAATCTTTATTTTTTCGATATTCAATTTCCACAATAACAACCCCTGCTTATTAATAATGTTAATATCAGAACAGCACCCATATCCCCATATAAATGCATATTAACTAATAGGTATTTTTATTTAATTTAATGGTCAGTATGCTCTCCAATCCATTTTAACATAGTTTCCAGTGCCAGCTTTATATTGCCTACTTGGCAATGGTTTTGAGCTTGATCTTCACGAGTGAAAACGCGTGCAGTGAGTGAATTAGTGTTATTCAATGCTTTAATCTGCATATTATGCATTTTAAAAGGTATGAAATGATCTTCACGGCCAGTGAGAATTAAAACATCTTGTTTTACCATTTCTGAATGAATGTTTTTACCATTCATTTTTTCTGCCACATCAACAGCAGCCATAGGCGTTTTTTTAACAGTGATATACATGAGATTACTTATGCTCCATCCATCAATGCCTCCTTTTTCAATTTGCTTTAACGAGACCTTGTTAGAATAATTTCTAAAATGGTGGAAAAATAATTTCCCCAATAATTGAGCAAAATAATTAGGAAACTTCATATAATCATAGGCAACACTTGAAGCAATTACTCTTTTTATTCGAGGTTCTAATGCAGCTGCTCTAAAGCATAACCATCCCCCCATAGATATCCCCAACCACGTAACATCATCCAGTTGGAAATAGTCCAATATAGCAGAAGCAGGTTTTTCCCATTGCCAATCAAAAGGCAGTTTATATTTTTTCAATGCAGCTCCCTGTCCCGGCCCTTCAAATGCAATCACATCATACCCCTGGGCCGCAAAATATCTCATCCATGAATAAAATTCTTCAATGAAAGAATCAAACCCTCCGTGAATAACTATGGTTCCTTTCTTTTCTCCAGAATCGATTTGTGCAGGGACTTTCAGAGCAGGTAAAAATTTATTCGCAAAAGGTACTTTAAACCTTTCAATACTATCACTTGCAAATGCACGATAAAATAAATTGATGAATTTATCATAAAACTTTTCCTTCTCGGAATCATTATAAATTAAATAAAACTCGGCTGCCCGATAATAAAAAGCAGCATTAATTAACCTATCTTCAGAAACTGCTTTTTCAGCTTGTTGGATCATTTCTCTTTTCCAGTCATTAAAATTCTTAATTTTCAAAGCTGCTTCTTTCAGATCTTCCTCTCGTGCATAACCCATAGAATACCATCGATTCATCTGATAATTAAAAACTTTATCTTCATGAAAATCATGATATCCTACGGGAAAGTTAAAGTTAGTTTTTAAACTCATATTTACCCCCAATTTGATAAATTAAGTTGATTTATAAAGAATACCCCTGAAATCTGAAATTTATTCATCTTTAAATCGATATATTTTTCTGAGTTTAAGTATTTTTCAACTATCTTGATACTGAAAATAAAAATGATTCTCCCTCAAAATAGAATAAGATAGTTATTTATTCTGCAGCATATGGTTTTATTTAACATATACTTCAAAAAAAAAGTTTTTTATGAGCATCTGACTAATTTAATGGTATTTTATATATAAAAAATGGACTATGATATATCTTAAATAGAATGATAGAATATTTATCTACTTGTAGTCAAAGTATAAGAAAAAAAAAGATGCTTGACAAATTAAACTTTCGATTTATTCTTAATCACAACTAATAACTATAAAAAAACATTAATTAATTGTTTGATGATTTATAATATAAATCTAATAAAATTTATTTAATATGCTGTTATGAATTGTAAAAATAGAACAATATATTTAATTATGGAGCGATTTTATGAGAAAATATTATTTGGATAATTTACGTTGGATTATAATTTTGATACTGTTCCCATACCACACATTTTTATTATACAGCCCCATAGGAGACTATATCATCAATGCCGGAAATTATAGTTTCGCCGGTTTATTTATCTTAATTTTCTCCCCATGGTTCATGCAACTATTATTTGCAATTGCAGGGATTAGTACATTTTACTCGCTGAAGAAAAGAAATTCAACAGAATATCTCAAAGAAAGAGTGACTAAACTTCTAATTCCAATGGCTTCAGGAGTTATATTTGTAATATCCATTCAGGTGTATTTTGCTGCTTTATATAATGGTTATACTGGAGGATTTCTAGCCTTCTGGTGGAACTTTATTAGTAATTGGCCCGCTTATTTCATGAATGGAACCGGTTTAGGTCCAATGTGGTTCTTATTATATTTATTTATAGTATCTGTGTTTGCACTCCCTATAATCATTAAATATAAAAATAGTGACTGGAGAATCCCTATAGAAAAAGTGACCGTCCCCAAATTATTGTTACTATTCTTACCACTAGGCGTAGGGAGTTTATTTTTAAATTTAGCTCCTGAAAAAAGTTTAGGGCAATTTTTCTTACTTTTCATATTCGGATACTTTTTATTATCTGAAGATGTCATTCAGGAAAAGTTAGAAGAAAAAAGATGGCCACTATTTATTTCATTTATTGCTTTGGTGATATCATTTATCGTTTTAGGTACCATGGCCGTTATGGGCATAATTTCATTAGATGGTCTTTTAGGTTCGCCTATTTTCAGATTATATGAGAATCTATTAGTATGGGTTGCTGTATTGAGCATATTAGGGATGGGTAAACGTTATTTAGAATTTAAAAACTCTAGTACTCTTTATCTATCCGCAGCATCATTCCCCATATATATTTTCCACATAGCATGGATTAATATGGCAGCTTACTATTTCATAGGATTTTTACCTAACATGATAATTCTGCAAATAATCTTAATTATGGCTACAAGTTTTGTTATGACCATTGCCACCTATGAAATTATTAGAAGAATAAAAATAATAAGGTCACTTTTTGGAATAAGGGGTTAATTAACACTTATTTAACAAAAAAACCTTTTATTATTTAATTTTTTATAAATTAAAATCAATCTAAATAATTCTCTTTTTTAAGTCATTTATTTTCAAAGATAATCAACCTCTTCTGCATATTACAATTACCCTAAAAAAAGGGCTGGAGAAAATTGAAATTCATGGGCCCAAGTAAAAAAAATGAAAATATTATTAAATTAAAATAAGTTTTTTAGCCAAACTAAAATAATAAGCTGAATTTGCGAATCAAATCATCAATCTGTTGATCTTTATTTTTATTCCAGACAATGATATCAGTTCCCACCACAGTTCCCCCTTTTGTCTGGCAGATTTTTTTCATCTTACCAATGGCTTGGTTGCCACCAGTCCAATTAAATCTCAATCCTTTCGTAACAAAGCAAGCGACTTTTTTGCCATTCAGTGATTCAATCTGCTCTAAATAGAGTTTCATGGGAGCTGCAAGTGAAAATGCATGTACTGGGGCTCCGAAAACTAGAGCATCATATACTTCAACATCTGGTTTACTCTGGAATTCAGCATTTTTGGCCCGTGGAGGAACTTCTCCAGCAGTCAACACCCTCTCAACTTCAACATCATGCCCCACTTCAGCAAACTTTTCCTGAAGCTTTTGAGATACAGCATATGTATTTTCAGTTTGGGAATAAACAATAATTCCTATTTTCATACTTAACCCTCCTTAAACAAAAACAATTTAACTATATTTATTATTATTTATTTCTTCTACTAATTCAATTTATTTAAGGCCATATAATGGTATTTTTCATGACCATGATCTGGATAATTAAATTTTTTCCCAAGGAAATGATTTAACTCAAATATTGTGCATGAAATAAATATATGGGATAAAATTATAATTAAAAACCTTAAATCAAAATACTCAATACATCTGGCGATTAACATGGGCAAAATTAATGACACAATTAAGATTGAAGATAATTACTATGCTTCTTTTGCAAATAAAACAAAAATATCAATAGAAAAAGGCGAAGGATCATATGTATATGATGAAAATGGTAAAAAATATCTAGATTTCACTGCAGGTTGGGGAGTAACCAGTATAGGGCATGCTAATCCAGTGATTAGTAAAGCACTCCATGAACAAAGCAGAAAAATTATACAAAACCCTAATTCTGGAGCAACTTATTCCCCTGCCAGATCAAAGCTAATATCACTAATGCAGGAGGTACTGCCTGAAAATTTAACTCGCGTATTTTTTGCAAATAGTGGAGCAGAAGCAAATGATGCTGCCATTAAACTTGCCCGAAAAGCAACTGGAAAATTAAATATCATATCCACTGCAAAAAGTTTTCATGGGCGTACCATCAGCACGGTATCTGCAACTGGCCAGAGCAAACACAGGGAGAAATTTAATCCACTTATCCCCTGCCACATATTTGTCCCATATAATGATATTGAATCTGTTGAAAAAGTTATAAATAAGGATGTAGCAGCAGTTATAATCGAACCCATACAGGGCGAAGGCGGAATAAATGTCCCTGATACGGATTATCTTAAAAGTTTATCCGAATTATGCCATGAAAATGATGTACTTTTGATAATGGATGAAATTCAAACGGGATTTTGCAGAACCGGTTCAATGTTCGCCTCAGATAATATTAAAGTAGATATTTTAACCATGGCTAAAGGTATTGCTGGCGGGTTTCCTTTTGGGGCATTTGCTATGACTGAAGTTGTGCATGACAAACTTGAAATAGGGGACCACGGCGGTACTTACTGTGGTAATCCACTTGGTTGTGCCGTTTCATACGCAGTTATCCAATATATGATAGAGCATGAGCTATGTGAAAATGTTGAAAATCTGGGCAAATACACTATCCACGAGCTAAAGAAATTGAAAAAAGAATATCCCAATATAATAAAAGATGTTAGAGGGAAAGGATTATTAATTGCCATAGAAATTACGGATGACCATATCACTGCTTCTTTAAATTCAAAATGTTTGAATGAAGGGCTTCTTTTAAATGTTACCCAGGGAAACATAATCAGAATGTTTCCTGCTTTGAATATAACTAAAAAAGAAATGGATGAAGGATTAAACACATTTAAAAATGTGGTGAATGGAATAAATTTCAAAGAAATTATCTAAAATTTATAGCATCCTACTAAACAAGAATCGATGATTTAATGATAGAACTACTACTAGCTGGAATCACACTAGGCCTTTATGCCGGGTTCTCACCCGGCCCTCTCCTCGTACTGGTCATTTCCCAGACAATTAAACATGGATATAAAGAGGGATTTAAAGTCGCTTTTGCCCCAATAATCTCAGATATCCCCATAATAATCATTTGTCTGCTGTTTCTATCATTAATTTCAGGATACGATTTGGTTTTAGGAATTATCTCATTAATTGGTGGGGTTTATTTAGGTTATTTGTCTTATGAATGTTTTAAAACAAAAGGAACGATGACAGAAGCCCCCTCTAAACAACCTAAATCCCTGCAAAAAGGAGTGATCCTCAATCTTTTAAATCCATCCCCCTACATATTTTGGATAACTATTGGTGGGCCAATAATAATTCCAGCATATAATAACAACCCATTATCACTCTTATTATTCATTGCAGGTTTTTATTCATTTTTGGTAGGTTCAAAAATAGTTCTATCTTATGCTGTGGGAAAATCACGTGACTTTTTGACCGGTACTCTATACCTCCATATTATGCGAGTTTTAGGCGGAGTTCTGGTTATATTTTCATTATACTTCCTTAAACAAGGCATTCAACTAATATTCTAATTTAAATTAAATTGTTAACATTTAACGGATTTGAATGCACCAGGTCTCAGATAAATGCTCAACTAAAAATCATGCTGATTTAGTTAAAAATCTGGTTGAAACTGTAAAAGGTTATACTAGTTATGAAAAAACACTTTTGAAGAAGTGACTAAAGCTTGTTTAAAATAAAAAAAGGATGAAACAGTTCAAGAGAATGCAAAAGAAGATACTAAATTATCTAGCACTTTGAATAATTTGTTTGTTTTTGTATAAGATTAATCCTGATTTGAAAGCTAATGAATTTATTGAACTTCCGGATCAATTATCCCCTACTGAAGATAAAATTGTTGAATACAGGGAATTTTATAATGAAATGGTTTTAACCTATAATAACAAAAGAGAGATTTCCCAATAAATAGTAGCTAATTTCTTTAATTTTGAAAAAACATGGATTTTAAAAAAGAAGTTGATGCATAACGATTCCAGAAGTTAATTTTAATTAAATTTTTAAGGGCAATTTAACATAATGCTGCCATAAATTCTTAATTGAGTTTATATGAACTAGAAATATTTATATATAATCCCACCCATAGTTATTTCGATACTTATCGAATTGTAAAAATATTTATGGTGCATGTAATGGATACTAAAAAAATGGCCAAAATCTTCAAAGCTCTCTCCAATCCTAACCGCTTAGATTTATACTTGCAGATTGTGAAACAGCAGGAAGCTAGTTATAAGACTGGAAGTGATTGTTTAATATGTGAAATCAGCAAATCATTGAATATTGGCGCACCTACCATCTCACATCATCTTAAAGAACTATCAAATGCTGAATTAATCTTTACTGAGAGAAGAGGCAAATATTTAGTGGCCCGAATTAATGAAGAGATGGTTAGCGAAGTTAGTGAATTTTTAAAGTTACATCCAAAAGGATCCAGCTAATTTTTTCAATTACAATTCGAAAGTTGTCAAATTAATGAATAATCATTAAAAAGAGGAAATAAAATGAAAACTGCAATAATTTATAAGTCCATACACCACGGAAATACCCAAAAAATTGCTGAAGTAATGTCTGAAACGCTTAAAGCCGATTTATTTGATTTAAAAGATGTTGATCCGAATATTACTCAAAAATATGATCTAATTGGTTTTGGTTCTGGAATATATTATTACAGGCCACATAAAAAGCTGAGAAAGTTTATTGAAGAATTAGAAACCCTGGAAAACAAAAAAGCATTTACATTCATTACCAGCGGTAATGGAAAACCAAACCAATGGCTTAATAAAAAATTAACCCAAAAAGGTTTTGAAGTTATAGGTAATTTTAATTGTAAAGGATTTGACACTTACGGCCCTATGAAATTAGTAGGAGGGCATAATAAAGGCCGTCCCAATGAAGAAGATATTAAAAATGCAGAGAGCTTTGCCAATAACTTAAAATCGAAATTTTAATGAAATACATTATAGTGGATGAGGTAAAATGGAAACCCCCGATCTTTATAAAACAATATTTAAAAGAAAATCCATTAGAACATACGATTTAAAACCACTAGAAGAATCAACATTAAAAAAAATTTCAGAATATCTCCAAAATTTAACACCATTACATGATGATATTGAAGTCGAATTTAAGATCTTATCTCAGGATATGGTTAAAAGAAGGATGATGAAAAAAGCACCGCATTATCTGGCTGCATTTTCAGAACTTAAAGAAGGTCATTTAAGTAATATTGGTTTCATGTTACAACAAATGGATCTGTTTTTTTCAGCCAATGGATTAGGTACTTGCTGGCAAGGCATTCCCACATTAAAAAAAGAAGTTTTAGAAAATTAAAATCTAAAATTTATCATTTTAATGTCATTTGGAAACCCCAAAGAAACCTGCACCGAAGTAATATCTCAGAGTTTAAAAGAAAATCCTTACACGAAATAACTGATATTAAAGGTTTGGATGATATATTGGAAGCAGCTCGAATTGCTCCTTCAGCAACTAATGCACAGCCATGGTTTTTCAAAGGGAACAACAATATCATTCATACGTATACCATCAAGCCAAACTTCGTCAAAGGACTTTTTACTAAAAAATATCCCCCTATAGATGTGGGAATAGCCCTTTATCATTTAAAACTAGTAGCTGAACATCTTGGTAAAAAAACTGAACTGTTATTTGACCCTCCCCACTACAATGACCGTGAAGAACATAATTACATTGGCAGTTTAAAGTTGAAATAAAACATTAGTTTAATTTATTTTAAAAAATCTAAAATTATACATCTACAGTTGCATATCGCCTACCCTAGTTTTTTAAGTAAATGGAACTACTATTCGATGTATTCATCTTACAAATAGTTTAAATAGACCTTCACTTTGTTCATATTCCATATCTATAATAATCACAGGATTATCCCCAGAAACTTAAACATCAAAAAATTTGTGTAGTTTTGCCTCCTAAACAGCACCTGCCCTGAATCTACCTGCAAATAAAAAGAAATAGTGTAATAAATATAAATCATTAATTTAAGATCGGCAATCCATTAACATTTCAATAGGGAAAATAAGAAGATATACTAAATTACCCCAACGAGGAACTATAAATGAAAGTACTATAGCTAGTATTGCAATTAATATAAATATTATAGTGGCTTTTTCACTGGATGCTAATCTATTCACGTCTACTTTTTCATTGATTACATCATCACGTTTTATTATATAGATATTCCCTAGAAGAATCAGAGCTATCCCCAACATATTTACATTAAAAATTAAATCAGAAATAGTAAAATCACCATATTCCCCATTTAAAGAGGCAGAAAATGGAACTAAAACTATGAATAAAAGCCATATAATGTTAATCCAAAGCAAGGTATTGTTAACTGATTTTATCTGACTATAAATCCGATGATGTATATTCCAAAACATTGCAAGTAAAACAAAGCTTACAACCATGGATATAAACGAAGGGACTAATCCATAAAGAGCATTCTGTACTATAAACTCATTCAATGGTCCGTTAATATGAGGTACTGCTAGATCTAAAACCAGTAAAGTCATAGCAATAGCAAATATTCCGTCCACCAATGTTTCGATACGATTTTTACCCATATACATATACTTTCTCCATACACTCATTTAATCTCTTGAAAAACTTTATAATATAAATTTAAACTTAAATAATTAACTAAAAAAATCGAATTCACTTGTGACAATAATATATTAATATGAAACAGGATTATTATTCAATAACGATTATTAAACTGATTTAAACCCAGTCCAATAGCCAATACCATTAAAAAATAAATTTTTAAATATTAATATCTTAAAATGGTAATTAAAATTCTTTTCAGAAACCTAAATCAATATTATATCACATTTAAGTAATAATTTAATAGGAGATTAACAAATGAGCAATGAAAAGCCAGTTTTAGGTTACGATAAATTCCTAATGATGGCCCTTTTAAAAGAAGGCCCTTTAAGTCTTGAAAAATTATGGGAAAAATCAATACTATTTTTATCTTTAATTTGGTATCAACAATTACCAGAAAAAGGTCAACCCATGATGGAAAAATTATTTTTCAAGTTTGCACACGTGCGCTCAGAGATAGAAGATGGGAGAAGTAGTAAAGCAACTCATAGTGCAGAATATGAAATGAATAAATTGATTGAAAAAGCTTGGGTTAAGCTAAATGATAATAATGAATATGAATTAACTGACATGGGGCACAAAAAAGCTGAAGAATATGAAAAGCATATGATGAAAGAAGCATCTATGGCACGTAGAGAATTAAAACCTTCGGCTACAGCTAAAAATACTACCTTTTTAGATGCATTTCTGGCGATTCTTAAACTGGGAAGTGGTTTAATAAGCGGCAGTATGGGTTTAATTGCAGATGGAACAGATGCTACTATGGACACAGTTGAAGCTATTCTAGTATGGCTTGGAATTAAGTACCATCGCGAAAATTTAAGTACCATCCTTGTGATTCTTGGATTATTCGTGGCTTCAATAAGTGTTTTATTTGACTCCATAACACATTTATTAGCTACAATAGGTGGACATGCCGAACCTATGACCATGCCATATTTAGTAATCGGTGTTGAGGCAATAGCCATATTATCCGCTGTATTCTTATTTTATTACCAACGCTATGTGGGGAAAGTCTCCAATAGTTTAACTCTGATATCCCAATCAGTGGATTCTAAAAATCACATATTTATAGGTGCCTCCGTTATTACAGGAGCTATATTCGCAATTTATGGAATTTATTTCGTGGATGCGGTTATTGGGTTATTTGTAGGTGCTGGAATATTTAGAGATTCTGTAGGTTTACTTCGAGAAGCGATTTCAGCCCAAAAAGGAGAAGAAACAGATTACTCACAAGAGTACAAATTGCCTTTAGAAGAATGTTGGGAAGACAACCAGATAATAGCATTTAGAAACTGGATATTGTACTTATTATGGGCAAAAAAATCCAACACTCAAGTCGAAATTGTTAAATCTCTTAAAAAAGTTTTCCATCCCGATAACTACATTCCCGTACTCAGCGAACTTAATGCCACTTGTACCGGACATTATGATTTTGAGGGGAAATTTGAAATAATAATACATCCATTAAAAGAACAAGAACTTTTAATTGAGGAAATTGAAGAGTACACTTTAACTGAAAAAGGAAAAGAACACTTGAAAGGGTTTATACACAACTTCAAATACTATGATGTACATCGTTCTGATGCTCTGCTTTTAGCTATGGCTGAGGATAAAAAAGAATGACAATTATTTTAATTTTCTTTTTTATTTTAAAATTTTTTTAATAGAAAATTGATTTCTTATTAGAAACATTACTTTAAAAAAAGTTAGCAAAAAATATATAACCTATGACCATATTAACATAAAAAGTCACACAGTAAACAGGGGATTTATATGCCTAAAGCATGGAGCACACGAGAAAAGGAAGTAATTAGGAAAAATCTACTAAACGAAGGAAAAAAACTTTTTGAAAAATATGGTCTTCAAAAAACAACGGTAAGTGATATTGTGAATGCCACGAAAATATCTAAAGGTTCTTTTTACCTTTTTTACCAATCTAAGGAAGAGTTATATTTTGATGTTTTGGAAGAAACTGAGCGCGAATTTAGAGACAAACTATTTAAAGAAAATTTAAACCCCGAAAAAAATCGACGAAAAGCATTTAAATCCTTTTTAAATCAGTTGATTAAATTATTAACTACCATGCCATTATATAAACAAATAAACGCGTCAAATTATGAATTACTTCTTCGTAAGCTCCCTGAAGATAAATTAAAAGATCATGTGCAACATGACCAGGAAGATATTTCAAAATATTTCATTTACTGGATGGATAATGGTTGGATGAGGAAAGTAGATATAGATGCCCTCAATGGTCTTTTTTTATCACTGATTCACTTTGTTATACACCGTGATGATCTGAAAGGTGCAAGTTTTGAAGCTTCAAAAGATCTATGGATTGATGCAATCACATCTTATCTAATAATAGAAGAAGATGGCGAATAAATTTAGGGCGGTTTGGTATGAAAACAGAATATAAAGAGGGAGTAATCAGTACCCATAACTTGACTAAAAATTATGGTAAAATTAAAGCAGTAGACAAAATATCAATTAATGTCCGCAAAGGAGAAATTTACGGATTTTTAGGTCTTAACGGTGCTGGAAAAACAACTACCATACAAATGCTGCTGGGAATGGTGCATCCCTCATCTGGGGAAGCCTATTTAAATGGGCAAAAAATTAATGCAAATAGTCATGACCTTTGGAATCGCGTAGGGCATTTAGTGGAAATCCCTTATTCGTATCCGGAATTGACAGTGCGGGAAAATTTAGAGATTATTTGTAGATTACGTTCACTTTCTAATCCAGATTCAGTTAATTCAGTTATTGAAAAACTCAAATTGAATCAATATCAGGATAGGGAGGCGAAAAATCTTTCACTGGGAAATCTTCAGAGATTAGGGCTTGCAAAAGCTTTGATACACAATCCA
This sequence comes from Methanobacterium alcaliphilum, assembly GCF_023227715.1. Lineage (NCBI taxonomy): Archaea > Methanobacteriati > Methanobacteriota > Methanobacteria > Methanobacteriales > Methanobacteriaceae > Methanobacterium > Methanobacterium alcaliphilum. The sequence continues at coordinate 3,972 of NZ_JALKIF010000006.1, read as the reverse complement.
GATATTCTAATTCTTGATGAACCGTCCAACGCTTTAGATCCTGCAGGTATTGTTGAAATAAGAGAACTTTTACTTGATTTAGCCTTAAATAAAGGAGTGACTATATTTATTTCCAGCCACATGTTAAGTGAAATTTCCAAAATCGCAACACGTGTTGGTATTATCCATGAAGGCAAATTAATTCAAGAGATGACTGCAAAAAAGCTGCATCAACTTAGAAATAGAAGCTTATTAATTGATGTAAATGATATTAACAGAGCAATATCAATTTTAACCAATGTTGGGCTTAATGCAACCATTACTGATGATGGATTAATTGAAATAAAAGAAAATGAAGTAGTAATGCATCCTGAAAATGTGAACTCAAAATTAGTAAACGCAGGATTTTCACCTAGAATGTTAAAAGTTGAAGAAGAAGAATTGGAATCATATTTCTTAAGAATAATTGATAAAAGAGGAGTTGTTTAAATGACAAGAATATATGCTTCCCTCTGGGCTGAAACCCTAAAAGTAAGAAGATCTAAAATATTTATAATCACCATAATAACATTTTCAAGTATTGCCATTCTTATGGGATTGATGATCTATGTTTCCAGATCCCCTGAACTTGTTGGAAAATCTGCAATAGTTAGTGCCAAATCATCAATGTTTAAAGATGAGTGGTCTTCCTATTTTGGGCTGCTTACCATGATTATTTTAACCTTAGGAACTATAGGCTTTGGAACAATTACCGGTTGGGTGTTTGGCAGAGAATATTCCGATAGAACCATGAAAGATCTTTTGGCATTGCCAGTTCATCGTTCAAGCATAGTTCTATCTAAGTTTATCATTATTTTTTTATGGAGTTTCTTATTATCATTGATATTATTTATTTCAGGACTTCTCACTGGATTTCTAGTTAACATCGCCCACTGGTCATATGCAGCAGCATACCATTCTTTTGGTGTTTTCATGATAACCTCCGTTCTTACTGCTCTACTTTGTACTCCCGTGGCTTTTGTTGCCAGTTTTGCAAGAGGTTATATTGCACCCATAGGTTTTACAATTGGTACGTTGATTATAACTCAAATAATCTTTGTAGGAATCCCAAATATAACCGCATATTTTCCCTGGGCCATTCCCGCACTTTATAGTGGAGTTTCAGGTGCAGGAGCTCCCACTCCGGATATTTTCAGTTATTTTATACTTAGTTTAACTATCCTACTCGGTCTTTTAGGAACTGCACTATGGTGGCATTTTGCCGATCAAAGTTAATTTAAAATAATAGAGGAATTACAGTTCTTTAACCATAACCGTTCGTTCAAGGCGATTATAAAATCCATGTTTAAGATAAAAGTTTTCAGCAGGTATCCCTTTATTGGTTAATAACATTAAACGAGTGTATCCTTTTTTGGAGAGATATCCACTTAGAACATTCATTAATTTTGTTCCAATTCCATTGCCTTGCATTCTTTTTTCTACAAAAAACTCGTCAACAATGAATTCATTTCCCATCCACCAGGATCTTCCATGCCCTAAACAAACTCCTACAATTTTATAATTATAACGGATTACAAAACCAGTGAATGCCGGATTTTTGATTAATTCATTCAGATATTTTCTTGTTTGAGTTAAAGTCCATTCATCATACCATGGCCCTGCCGAGAATACTTTTTTATATAACCTAGCACATTCATCAAAATCTTTTAAGGTGAATTTGTAAATAGTTAAACCATTCACACAATAAAGTGATTTCTCCTCATCTTGAGTAGTGTCTTGAAAAAAATAATTCCAATGGTCTGAAATAGGACTTTGCGTGAAATGTTCTTTAACTGCTGATTTTATGGACATTAAAAACCCTCCATTTTCAGTTTTCAAGATTTTTTAAATATCATGAATGATTGTTTGGGTAGAAAAACAAATTTTTCGAACTTTAAATAACCTGCTCGAGTCATAACATCCATTAAATCATTTTCATGAGTGTAATGACCAAATATACCCATAGGTGAAAAATTTCTCTGATCATAATCAATAATAGCTACTTTACCATCTTCTTTTAGTAATGTTTTTAGATTTTTAAAATAGTTTATTTGATTTTCTAAGTGATGGAAAACATTTCTCATGAAGAATAAATCAACACTTGATTCGGGTAAATTTATACCATTTGAATTACCTTTGACTAGTTCAACATTAGTAATTCCTGTTTTTTCGAGTTCATTCTTTATAAAATCAAGAGATTTCTGATTTACATCGATTGAATAAACTTTTCCATCTTCACCCACTTTTTTCGAAAAAAGGGATGTGAAATATCCGCCCCCAGAACCAATATCCCCTATGATCATCCCTTGCTGCAAATTTAGATTTTTAAGAATTTCTAAAGGTTTATTTTGAGAAGAAGATGCCTCTCTATTCAGCAGTTTTAACATGAAATTATTGAACATCAATACACCCCCAAAATATATTATAACGGAGCATTGGTAAGTACAGTGCCCCAGTTAACACGATTCATATGTTTTAAACTTACTGTAGATTTATTATTTTCAATTTGGCCTAACCCCGCCATTCTAGCTGCCATTTTATGTAAATATAAAAATAATTTTTCATTAGTTTCTATCATAGGGACAGAAAAAGCAGCGTAACCTCTTTTGTGTAGTAATTCACTTAGACGAGAAGTTATAACATCTAATTTACTATCAGTCAATTTTTTTGTTTCATTATAACTTTTTTCATATTCTTTCGGATCTGTTTCATGTGGAGAGACTGGAAACATGGCTACACCAATAGAAATTGCTCTAGGATATGCATCTAATAAAGAACCATATTTTTGAGTTTCCGACTTTTTTGCATTGGATAAATCTGCAATTCCAAAGTAATAATCTTCACATTCATTTTCAATGGTTTTTCTTGCTAGATTTTCAAATCGCATAGTATTACATCCTTAATTTAATTTATTCTATCATTTCAACGATATTTAATTTTAAATACATGATTTGGAGATAGCCCGGACTAAGAGAGCTTAATTCTGATATATTTTAACAAATTATGAAGAAATAAGGTCCCAATAGTATTTTATAAACACGTTGGAGGCGGCAGATAAATATACAAAAGGACCTTATCCTATTTATAAATAGATATGTTTATTTTTCTTGAATAGAATCTTCTATTTTTGATAATCGCTCATTTAAATTGATTATTATCTCTTTATGGTGAATTAAATCTTCTTTATTAATATCTTCCAGATATGAAATGTAATTGTCAACTGCCATTAAGGCACTTTCAATGGCCTTAGGTTTTCGATAATTATTTTGGTGGTGATTATCTCCAAAAATTTCAGAGAGAGTTTCTCGACCCAGTTCAGTTAAATCATATTTACCATCATCTATTTTGGTTATCAAATCTTCTGCAACCATTTTTTTCAGCATAGGGTATACTGATCCCGGAGAAGGTCTTGAGACTTTGCGTTTCATGGTTTTTTTAAGGTGCATGTTGTAATGTTTTCCAGAATGGCTATGTTCCATGCAATGGGATTTCACTTTATACAAATTGCCATAATGTTCTTCAATAGCATCCATTATCTCCACACCATTTTTTGGTCCATTACCCAATACATGGAGTATCCATATCCGCAGACCACCTAGATTATGCAGTTTATCTACCCTCTCATGCAGATTTTTCCAGTTATTCAAAGTATTTTTCCAGTTATCCCACATTGAATCAATTTCTCCCATATATCGATTATGAAAATATTATTCTATCAGTTAATTCTTGGATTTAAGCAAATTTATATTAAATTGAAAAATTTACTGAAAATATTCTCATTATCAATCAAACGATATCGACTACTTGATATCGAGTAGTTGATATAGGGACTGTTATGATATATAAATATTTCGGTTTAAAGGGGTTGTAAAGTTATTGGGGGTTGATATTTTTCCCGTGTTTTTGTGTCCAGTTTTGCATTTTGCGTCGTAGGTAGTTGATTGTTCCGTGTAT